>CACGKH010000004.1 GCA_902573585.1 uncultured Pelagibacteraceae bacterium | reverse complement strand
TTTACTATTAAAGACAGGTTATTAAGACCTGCCTTGGTAGGTGTTTCAAAAAAAAGTGAAACTAAAATAGTTAAAAATGTAGAAAATAATGAGGAAAACAAAGACAATTTAAAGAATAAATAATGATTATATGAACTTGTAGAATTCAATTTAACCCCTATATGAAGAAAGAGAAATAAAGGTATGAGTAAAATAATTGGAATAGATTTAGGAACAACAAATTCGTGCGTTGCTATTATGGAAGGTAGCCAGGCCAAAGTATTAGAAAATGCTGAAGGCGCTAGAACTACACCATCTGTAGTAGCTTTTACAGATGACAAAGAAAAATTGATTGGGCAACCAGCAAAAAGACAGGCTGTGACAAACCCAGAAAATACTATATTTGCTGTTAAAAGATTAATTGGAAGAAATTTTGAAGATCCAACTGTAAAAAAAGATATTGAGGCAGCTCCATTTAAAATTGTAAACTCTGACAAGGGTGATGCTTGGATAGAAGCTAAAGGTGAAAAGTATTCACCCTCACAAATTTCTGCTTTCATTCTACAAAAAATGAAGGAAACTGCTGAAAAATATTTAGGTCAAGCAGTCTCTAAAGCCGTAATTACTGTGCCAGCATATTTTAATGATGCTCAAAGACAAGCAACAAAAGATGCAGGTAAAATAGCAGGTTTAGAAGTTTTAAGAATTATTAATGAACCAACAGCTGCGTCACTAGCGTATGGCTTAGATAAAAAACAAAACAAAAAAATTGCTGTTTATGATTTGGGTGGTGGAACTTTTGACGTATCTATTCTTGAGCTTGGTGACGGTGTATTTGAGGTCAAATCTACCAATGGTGATACATTTTTAGGTGGGGAAGATTTTGATAATTCTATAGTAGAATATTTAATCACAGAGTTTAAAAAAGACAGTGGTATTGATTTAAAAGCTGACAAACTTGCACTACAAAGATTAAAAGAAGCAGCGGAAAAGGCAAAAATTGAGTTATCTGCAGCAGAACAAACTGATATAAATTTACCATTTATAACAGCTGATAAAAATGGTCCCAAACACATTAATTTAAAGATGACCAGAGCTAAACTTGAAGCTCTAGTGGAAGAATTAATTTCTAGAACTATTCCACCATGTAAAACAGCACTCAAAGATGCTGGTGTTTCTGCGAGTGACATCGATGAAATCGTAATGGTTGGTGGTATGACAAGAATGCCTAAAGTTATTAGCGAAGTTAAAAATTTCTTTGGCAAAGAACCAAACAAAAGTGTTAACCCTGATGAAGTAGTTGCAATGGGTGCTGCTATTCAAGCAGGGGTATTACAAGGAGACGTTAAAGATGTTCTTTTATTAGATGTAACTCCATTGTCATTAGGAATAGAAACTCTTGGTGGAGTATCTACAAAACTTATTGAAAAAAAACACAACAATTCCAACAAAAAAAAGTCAGGTATTTTCAACAGCTGAAGATAATCAGCCAGCTGTTTCAATAAGAGTTCTTCAGGGTGAGCGTGAAATGGCAACTGATAATAAATTACTCGGAAATTTTGAGTTAGTTGGTATAGCCCCAGCACCTAGAGGAGTACCTCAAGTTGAAGTAACTTTTGATATAGATGCTAATGGAATCGTAAATGTTTCTGCTAAAGATAAAGGAACTGGTAAAGAACAAAAAATTCAAATCCAGGCATCAGGTGGTTTAAGTGATGAAGAAATTAATAAGATGGTTAAAGATGCTGAAGCAAACAAAGATGCTGATAAAAAGAAAAGAGAATCAGTTGATATAAGAAATCAAGCAGATACTTTAATTCATTCAACTGAAAAAAATCTTAAAGAACATGGTTCTAAAGTTTCTGATGCTGAGAAAAAAGCAATTGAAGATGGATCGAATGCCCTTAAAGAGTCTTTAAAAGGTGAAGATATTGAAGATATCAAGAAAAAAACTGAAGCTCTTGTTCAAGCTTCTATGAAATTAGGTGAAGCAATTTATAAATCACAACAAAATACTAAACCAGATTCAGGTAAAGATGATGGTAAGGATGAAAAGGAAAAAAAAGACGATGATGTTGTTGATGCGGATTTCGAAGAAGTAAAAGACGAAAATAAAGAAAAAAGCGCTTAACTGACATCTATTTGTCCAGGTTATATACATGGCTAAGAGAGATTATTATGATGTCCTGGGCGTTAGTAAAAGTTCTTCCCCTGAAGAATTAAAAGCTGCATACAGAAAATTAGCTGTAAAATATCACCCCGACAAAAATCCGGGAGACAAAGCTGCTGAAGATAAATTTAAGGAAGCAAGTGAAGCTTATGGAATTCTTTCAGACAAATCAAAAAAAGAAAACTACGATAATTTTGGACACGCTGCATTTGAAAATGGAGGTGGTGGTCAGGGAGGTTTTGGAGGTTTTGGGGGATTTAGTGGAGCAGATTTCTCAGATATTTTTGAAGATTTTTTTGGTGACTTTGGTGGAGGTGGTAGAAGAAGTTCTAGAGGACGAAGCTCTAATAATAGAGGTTCTGATTTAAGATATGACTTATCTATTTCTTTAGAGGAAGCATATTTAGGAAAAAAACAAAATATACAATTTTCGACTTCAGAAAAATGCAACACTTGTAAAGGAAATGGTTCAAAACCTGGATCTAGCCCAGATAGATGTACTTATTGTGGAGGAAACGGTAAGGTTCGTTCTAATCAAGGTTTTTTTACAGTACAACAGACTTGTCCTCAATGCGCTGGTAGTGGAGAAGAAATAACCAATCCTTGTACAGACTGTAATGGCCAAGGTAACAAACAAGCCTCTAAAAAAATTTCAGTCACTATTCCAAAAGGTGTAGATGATGGAACCAGAATAAGACTTGCTGGTAAAGGAGAGGCCGGCACACGAGGTGGTGCTAATGGAGATTTATATTTATTTATAAATGTAAAATCTCATGAATTATTCAAAAGATCAGATGTAAACTTGTTTTTTGAGTTTCCCATTTCAATTGCTGATGCAGCACTAGGAACAACTATAGAAATACCTACAATTGATGGAAAAAAGGCAAAAATTAAAATTCCAGATGGAACTCAGGATGGAAAGCAATTTAGATTAAAAGGCAAGGGTATGCCTTTCATGCGTAGAGGTGATTTTGGAGATCTATATGTACAAGTCAAAACTGAAGTTCCTGTTTATCTTAACAAAGAACAAAAAGAACTATTAGAAAAGTTTAGAGAAATTGAGAATGAAAAATCCAATCCAAGTATAAAAAAATTTTTTCAAAAAGCTAAGAGTTTCTGGAATAGCTAGAAGTGGAATTAGAACAAATAATTCCTGGAATTTTTTTAATATTGGTTTTAATTCTAGTCTTACCAGGATTTATAAAATCTAATTCAAAATTAAAACAATTTGTCATAAATTTATTTATTTGGTCTATAATTGTTGTCTCTGTTATGATAGTTTCATATTTAATCTTTAAATGAAAAAAATAAACTTAGCTGTAACTGGATGCATGGGCCGAATGGGTCAACAGATAATCAAATCTGTAAAATCTGATAAAAATTTCAAATTAATTAGCGTGACAGAAAATCACAAAATTAATAAAAAGATAAATGGAATTAAAATTAATCTTAATACAGAACAAGCTTTTAAAAATGCTAATGTAATAATAGATTTTACGATACCAAAATGTACTTTTCAGGTTTTGAAAATAGCTTCAAAATTAAAAAAAAGAGTGGTTATAGGTACGACGGGTTTCACAATAAGAGAAGAAAATTTAATTAGAAAATTTTCAAAAAAAATACCAATCTTAAAGGCTGGAAATATGAGTTTAGGTATTAATCTTTTAATGTATCTATCTGAAATTGCCTCAAAATCTCTTGGAAAAAAATTTTTAAGTAAAATATTTGAGGTTCATCACAAACATAAAAAAGATTACCCATCTGGAACCGCTTTAATGTTAGGCAAGGGTATTGCTATAGGAAAAAATCAAAATTTTTATAATTTATTAGGAAAAAAATTTTTAAACAAAAAAACTTTTCCTTATGGAAATAAGATTAATTTTAATTCTATAAGAAAAGGAGAAGTTATTGGTGAACATGAGGTGAAATTTTCGAGTGGTAAGGAGATTATTACTTTAAATCATGAAGCTTTTGATAGAGCTCTCTATTCTGAAGGAGCTTTGTCAGCAGCAAAATGGTTGATGGGTAAAAAAGCTGGACTTTACTCGATGAGAGATCTTATGAATTTTAGATAATGAATGAGATCCAAAGAGCTAAAACAGTACTTAAAATTTTAAATAAAACTTATCCTACGATTACTGTACCTTTAAAAAGTCGAAATGTTTTTACTTTATTGATTTCAGTTCTACTTTCAGCTCAATGTACTGACGTAAATGTAAACAACGTTACTAAGAATATTTATCCCAAATATTATAAGCCAAATCACTTTGTAAAGTTGGGTAGGAAAAAAATTGAGAGATTGATTAAGAAAATTGGCATATTTAGGATTAAAGCTAAAAGTATTTATAACCTCTCAAAATTAATAATTGAAAAACACAATGGCAAAGTTCCTAAAACTTTTAATGAATTAGAAAACCTTCCAGGTGTAGGACATAAGACAGCAAGTGTAGTAATGTCTCAAGGTTTTGGTTATCCAGCATTTCCAATTGATACTCACATTCACAGATTGGCTCAAAGGTGGGGTCTAACTAATGGCAAAAATGTAATTGAAACAGAAAAAGATCTTAAAAAATTATTTCCTAAAAAAAACTGGAACAAACTTCATCTTCAAATAATTTACTATGGAAGAGAATATTGCAAAGCAAGAGATTGTTATGGTTTAACTTGTAAAATATGTACCACTTGTTATCCTAATAGAAAAAAACCTTTAAAAACTAAAAAAGCTTAACATGAAAATTTTAGGAATCGGAAATGCTATAGTAGATGTAATTTGTAAAGTAAATGAAAATTTCATTTCTGAGAATGATCTTACAAAAGGCACAATGAAACTTATTTTTGATGAAAATGAGTTTAAGAAAATTTTAACTAACCTTAAAATTGAAAAAACAATTTCCGGCGGTTCTGTTGCAAATTCAATTGTAGGATTGTCTCAACTTGGTAACAAAGTAGGTTTTATTGGGAAAGTTTCTGATGATGAACTAGGCAATAAATATGAGGAAGGTTTAATCAAAGAAAATGTAAAATATTTTTATACCAAAAAAAAAGAGCCCATATCCACAGGAACTTGTTTAATTTTGGTAACACCTGACTCTGAAAGAACTATGTGCACATTTTTGGGAACAGCAGGTAAAATTAATGAAAATGATATTCAAACAGAAATAATAAAGAAATGTGAAATAATTTTTTTAGAAGGCTATCTTTGGGATGAAGGTGAACCAAAAAAAGCTTTTGAAAAAGCAATCAATAATGCAAGTAAAGTTGCGATGTCATTATCTGATCAATTTTGTGTTGAAAGACATAAAACGAATTTTTTAGATTTAGTAAGAAATAAAATTGATATTACTTTTGCAAATGAAGCTGAAATTATGTCATTAACTAACGCTAAAAATTTTAATGAAGTAATTTCTTTTGCGAAAGAAATAAAAAACACTCTTGTTATTACACGCGGAGATAAAGGTGCAATTTCAATTTTGAATAATAAAATTACAGAAACAGATGCAAAAAAGAATCTCAATATTAAAGATTTAACTGGGGCAGGAGACCTTTTTGCTGCTGGATATTTACACGGTTATTTGAATAATTTTTCTGAAGAAGATAATTTAAGTAAGGGAACTGAATTATCATCTCAAATTATTCAACAGATAGGGGCTAGATTTTAACTTTTTTTCTTTTAAAACTTCCCTTTCCTTTCTTTGGCTTGACAACTCGAACCTTATATTTTTTTGTAAATAAGTCTTTTGCAAATTTATTTTTTTTTTTCAATTTATTGTATAACCTTCTTTTGAACTAATAATAAATTTATCATCACCAAATTTTTCCTTAATTTTTTTTCTTAACCTATATATATGTGTTTCGACAGTATGGGTCTCTAATTTAGAGCCATGGTCCCAAACTTCTTTTTGTAATTCATTTATTTTTACTGCACCTTTAGCTTTTTTCAAATAAATGATTAAATTTGTTTCTCTCTCAGTTAAATGCAATTTTTTTTCTTTTTTAGATATATGTCTCGAGTTCAGATTCAGGCTATAAGCACCAAGATTTACATCGGATTGTATATTAAATTTTTTTTTTAAAAAAAAAATATTAATAATTTCTAAAAATTTTTCTATCTTCAGTGGCTTATTGTCAATAACCATATGATCTTTAAAGCTATTACTATTTTCTTTCGATATTATAATAAAATCTGAAATTAAATTTTTTTTTATATCTTCTAAATTTTCTTGATTGGCTTTAAGTATCTCAAAATTTAAATTTTCTTTTACTTCATCTAAAATCTTGAATAAAATATCATATTCATAGATAATAATTTTTTTTAAATTCATATATAAACAAAATATGTTAATTATTTTAAAAAATAAAGATACTCTTTGTATTGATGACTTTAGTTTTAAATGTGTTATTGGTAAAAATGGTACTTCAAAAAATAAAATTGAAGGTGATAAAAAAACTCCTATTGGGACTTTCTCTTTAGGTCCCCTCTATTTCAGAAATGATAGAAATAAAAAAATAGATACAAATTTAAAAATCATTAAAATTAAAAAAAATATGGGTTGGTGTGATGATGTTAATTACAAAAAATATAATAAACCTATAAAAATAACAAAAAAGATTAAACACGAAAAAATGTTTAGGACCGATCATAAATATGACTATGTCATACCCATAAAGTACAATTTTAATCATCCAAAGAAAAATAAAGGAAGTGCAATATTTATACACTTAACATCAAATTATAAAAAAACTCTTGGATGTGTAGCTTTAAATAAAAGTGATATGATTATACTGCTGAAAATTATTAAAAAAGATACTAAAATAAAAATTACTTAGTTCCTTTGTCCAAAAATTTTTGATCCTATTCTTAAAAAACTTGAGTCAAAATTTAAAGCTTTTAAATAATCATTAGACATTCCCATACTTAAATTTTTTAAATTATTCTCATTTTTCAAAACCTTCATTCTAGCAAAATATTTTTCAGCCTCTCCATCATTTGGTGGTAAACACATTAGGCCAATTATGTCTAAATCATAAACTTCTTTACAAGTTTCCAAAAACTCCTGTAGATCATTTTCTAATATTCCAGTTTTTTGTTTTTCATTACCAATATTAATTTGAATAAAAATTTTTGGTTTAAAATTTTTTTTCTTCTGTTCTTCCGAAATTTTTTTAGCTAGCTTCAAACTGTCTAATGAATGAATATAATCAAATAGTGGTAATAAAAATTTTACCTTGTTTGTTTGAAGCTTCCCAATAAAATGTAGTTTAATGTCTTTTTTATCTTTCTTTAGATTGCTCCATTTATCAATAGCTTCTTGAATTCTGTTTTCACCAAAATCTTTATGCCCATAATTAATTACTGGTAATATATCATTAATTTCAAATGATTTTGAAACAACAACGATTTTTGCTGGAGACCCTTTTAATTGTACTTCATTTTCTATTTGTTTTAGATTATTTACAGATAAATGTTCCATTCAAATAATATTTACTATTTTATTGACAATTTTGATAGCGAAGAAATATTAAAATTGGATAAAAAAATTAACATAATCTTTAGAAATTATAATGAACAACTAGATGAAAAATTGTTGATAAAGATAAGATCTTTTTGCAAAAACAATAATAGAAAATTTTACTTAGCTAATAATATTAAATTAGCAAAAAAATTACAGCTAGATGGAGTTTATATACCTTCTTTTAATAAAAGTTTAAAAAAAATTAAATTTAGCAAGAATTTTGAAATTCTCGGATCGGCGCATAATTTAAAGGAAATAAAAATTAAAGAAAACCAGGGAGTTTCTAAGATATTTTTATCTCCTGTCTTCCCCATTAAGAAAAAAAAAACCAGTTTAAACACAGTTAAATTTAATCTACTTTCTCTTAAAACTAAAAAAAAATTAATTGCGTTGGGAGGAATTAATGAAAAGACGATTAAACAATTACAATTACTCAATTGTTTTGGTTATGCCTCTATATCCTATTTAAAAGAAAAAATTCAAAATAAAAGATGAACAAGAATAATCAAATAATTCAAAAAATTATAAATCTTTTTAACGTAAAAGATTTTGAAAAAGTAATTGAGACTGCTCAAATTTTTTTAAAAAAAAACCCAGAAAATGATTTTGTTCTTAATCTATTAGGTCTAACATTTCAGCAAATAAAAAAATTTGATAATGCTGAAATTGTACTAATGAGAGCTTTACAAGTAAATTCTGACAATGTTAGTGTTTTAAATAACTTGGGTAATAATTTTAAATATAAATTTGAATTTGAAAAATCAAAGGAATTTTATATCAATGCATTAAAAAAGAATCCAGATCACACTCAAGTATTGCTAAATTACGGTAATTTACAATTTATCTTAAATAAAAATTTAGAGGCATTAGAATTATTTGAAAAAGCACTTTTAACAAATAATGAAATTATTCCCATACATCTAAATCTTGCAATTACTCAACAAAGTTTAGGTAATTTCAAAAAAGCAAAAGAACATCTTTATAAGATTAATGAAATAGATCCAAAATTTACTAGAGCAGATAAAATGATAAGTCTATTAGAAGACTATAATAAAAATGATACGCATCTTAAATTAATGATTAAAAAATTGGAAAAAAATGATTTGGATGATAATCAAAAAATATATTTATACTTTGGAATTGGTAAAGCCCTTGAGGATAAAAAAAATTTCAAAGAGGCTTTTGATTATATAAAATTAGGCAATAAACTAAAAAGAAGTACATCAAACTACTCAATTAAAAAAGACCAAGAACTAGTTGATAAAATTAAAGATCAATTTAATGATTTTAATTTTGATACAAATAAAAAAGAAAAAAATTTTCCATCACCAATTTTTATATTAGGTATGCCAAGATCAGGTACTAGTTTGGTAGAGCAAATTATATCATCTCATGAGAATGTTGAAGGTTTAGGTGAATTAAATTTGTTTAATAAAATTGCAGAAAATGAGTTTGTAAAAGGTTCTAAATATGATTTAGAACATATAATTAATAATTACTATAAATTACTTGAAAGTTTTAATTTAAAAAAAGACAATTTTACTGATAAAACTCTTTTAAATTTCTTTTGGATAGGATTTATCAAAATTTGTTTTCCATCTGCAAAAATTATAAATTGCTCCAGAAACCCCAAGGATAATTGTATTTCTATATATAAAAATCTTTTCGATCATGAAGGCGCATGGTGTTATGATGAAATGGAATTAACAGAATACTACAAACTTTATCAAGATTTAATTATTTACTGGAAAAAAAAAATCCCTAATTTTATTTACGATATTAAATATGAAAACATTATCAATAATTCTGAAAATGAAATTAAAAATTTAATTAAATTTTGTGACTTGAAGTGGGATAAAAAATGTTTGAGTTTTAATGAAAATAAAACAGCAATTAAAACATTAAGTGTTAATCAGGTTCGAAAAAAGATTTATTCTAGCTCTGTCAATTCCTTCGATAATTATAAAAAATTTTCTTCAGACCTTTTTAAAGATTTATAAGCACAAAAAAAAACGGCCCCATAAAGGGGCCGTTAAATTTAATCTAAATTACTATATTAGAACGCAAGTAATAAACTGATTTCAGTATGCTCAACACTTTTAGCTGTTGAAGCACCACCTAAATTATCAGTTTCAGCTCTTAACATTCTTACAGAAGCTGAACCCATAGTATAAGATATACCAATACCTGAAGTTTCTTCTGTTACGTTAACACCTGATGGTTTATCAAACTCGTTATCCATTTGAGTAACTGATACAGATAAACTGTCATTTACTGCAAAAGATGCACCGTAAATGTCAACAATGTTTCCAACTGCTGCAACAGAACCACCATTACCTTCTGACATTTGGTAACCTAAAGTTAGACCACCAACTGCGTAAGTAGCGTAAGCTGTTGTGTAAGTGTTATCTTGCTCATTAGTTTGAGAAGCATCTTTTTTCTCCTCTTTACCATGACCAAAACCTACAGATAATCCATCTAATGGACTACCAGTAACTGCCCAGTTGTAACCACTGTCTAAAGTTCCAGCACCAGTGTTTCCACCATCACCTGAACCACCTTTACTTGAGTTGTCAGTGTGACCTGGATCAAGCTCTATAGATAAAGTGTATCCAGCAAATGTGTTTTTGTAACCAACTACGTTAGTTCCACCTGCTGCTCTTAAACCATTTGAAGCACCTGTGTATGTCCAGATTTCTTCGTAAGCGTAAGGCATTTTATCATCAATTGTACCAACACCGAACTCACCAACACCTTGGTCAAAACCGATTGTTCCCATATCACCCATGTCTAACATTAGTGAAGAAGAAGCAAAAGTTTCTGAGTTATTAGAGTTTGCTTGTCCGCCATCACCGATAACAGCTGTGTAAGTAGCAGTCATACCATTCATATCTCCTGAACCAGAGAATGTAAGTGCATTTCCACCACCAAATTTGTTACCGTTAACACCGTCAGTAGTTCCAGAGTAAGTAACTTCAGTTTTACCAGTCACAGTAACTTCTACAGCGTTTGCTGAGAAAGCAACAAGTGATCCAGCAAGAGCTGAAAGACCTACTTTTTTTAAGTTATTCATAATTGTCTCCTTTTATTAAATTAATAATTATTAATTATGATGTGGAATATTTATCAATTTAATGCGTGTTTACCGTTATTTTTAGCAAAAAAAGCTAATTTTAATTGATTATGTGACTTATTTATCACAATAAAATTCATATTTTATGCCATTTTTTAAAAATCAGAAATAATATACTGATAAATATATTAAAACTTTATTTTTCAATATATTAAGTAATTTAATGAAATTTTCTATCGTAAAACCAATCGTTAAATCAATTATAATATTGTCTATCTCAATTAGTTTATACAGTTGTGGTATTTATAAACCTGTAGATGCTCGTAAAGTTTCTCCTAATGACGAAGAAAGAATAAAAAAAAATGTTGAAGAAGGTAAAGGTTTTTCAGCTGGTAAAATTTTTAGCGGAGGAGGTGGAGGAACATTTCAATTTTCAAGCTCAAATGAAATGTGGAGAGCTACACTAGATATTTTAGATTTCATTCCATTATCAGATGTTGATTACGGAGGAGGAATAGTGATCACTGATTGGTATAAGTCTCCACAAAATCAAAGTGAATCCATCAAAATTATGGTACGTTTTTTAACTAATGAAATTAGAGCTGATGGTATAAAAGTTAACGTTTATAAAAAAAAATGTAAAACAGAAGCTAATTGTGAATCATTCGTCTCAGATTCAGATTTGAATGGAGAAATTAAACTCGCAATCCTGAAGAAAGCAGCTTTAATTAAAAAAGCTGATTTAGAAAAAAAGAACTAATTTTATAAATTTTAATTTATGGAAAAATATAACTTTAAAGTTATAGAGAAAAAATGGCAAGATCATTGGGAAAAAAACAAATCATTTAAAACAGAAATAGATAAAAAAAAGAAAAAATTTTATTGTTTAGAAATGTTTCCTTACCCGTCCGGTAAAATTCATATGGGACATGTAAGAAATTATACTATTGGAGACGTTTTAGCTAGATACAAAAATTTGAATGGTTTTAATGTTCTTCATCCTATGGGATGGGACTCATTTGGTATGCCAGCAGAAAATGCTGCTAAACAAAATAATTTAGACCCCAAAGTTTGGACAGAAACGAATGTTCAAACTATGAAATCTCAGCTTAAACAATTAGGTATATCTATTGATTGGGATAGAGAAATTTCAACTTGCTCTCCAGAATATTATAAACACCAGCAAAAATTATTTCTTGAACTATTTGATAAAGGATTAGTTTATAGAAAAGAAAACTATGTAAATTGGGATCCTGTAGACGAAACTGTTCTTGCTAATGAGCAGGTAATTGATGGTAAAGGCTGGCGATCGGGTGCATTAGTCGAAAGAAAAAAACTTAATCAATGGTTTTTTAATATCAAAAAATTTTCAGATGAATTACTTGATGAATTAGACAAACTGGATGAATGGCCAAATAAAGTAAAAATCATGCAAAAAAATTGGATAGGTAGATCGTTTGGATGTGAAATAGACTTTGATATAGAGGGCAATAGTGAAGTTGATAAAATTAAATGTTTTACAACAAGGCCAGATACTTTATTTGGTTTTTCTTTTTTGGCTGTATCAGTTGACCATCCAATTTCTAAATATTACAAAAAAAATAAGGAATTTAGTGATTTTAGAGATAAATGCTCGAAGACTGGAACAACAGAAGAGTCTATTGCTCAAGCAGATAAGATAGGTTTTAAAACTGATCTGTATGCAATACACCCATTAGATAAAAATATTAAAGTACCAGTTTACTTCGCTAATTTTGTTTTAATGGATTATGGTTTTGGAGCAGTTTTTGGTTGTCCAGCACACGATCAAAGAGATCTTGATTTTGCATTAAAATACAATTTGAATATTAAAACAGTTGTAAAACCAATCAACGAAGAAGATACATTTAATGTATCCAATAAAGCATTCACGGATGCGGGCATTATTTTTAATTCTAAAATATTTGATGGATTAAAAGCTCCTAGTGAGTCTGTAATTAAGGCAATTCAAATTTTAGAAGATAAAAAAATTGGAAAAAAGAAAATTAATTTTAGACTTAAAGATTGGGGAATTTCACGACAGAGATACTGGGGATGTCCTATACCTATCGCTTATGATGAAAATAATAATATTGTAAAAGTTCCATTAACTGAATTACCTATTAAATTACCCGAAAATATAAACCTTCAGACAAGTGGTAATCCACTTGATCATCAAAATGATTGGAAAAAAATAAATATTGATGGAAAAAATTGCACATTAGAAACAGATACCCTTGATACATTTGTCGATTCTTCTTGGTATTTTTTAAGATTTGCATCAGCAAACAATTCTGATGTACCATTTGATAAAGATGAAGTTAATTATTGGTTACCAGTTGATCAATATATTGGAGGAATAGAACATGCGATATTACATCTTCTCTATTCTAGATTTTTTTTTGAAAGCTATCAATTTCCAAAAAAATGAACTTAACTTTAATGAGCCATTCAAAGGTCTATTTACTCAAGGTATGGTGTGTCATGAAACTTATAAAGATGAAAAAAATAACTGGCTAAGTCCAGATGAAGTATTTACCGATGATGGTAAAGACTTTTATAAAAAGATAGATAAAAAAGTAAAAGTTAAAGTTGGACCATCTGAGTCAATGTCTAAATCAAAAAAAAATACAATTAATCCACAAGAAATAATTAAAAATTATGGAGCTGATGCGGTTAGAATATTTATTTTATCTGACAGTCCCCCTGAAAAAGATGTGCAATGGTCAGATCAAGGCATGGTAGCAGCCTATAAATTTGTTCAAAAATTTTGGGCCTTACACAAAGAAATAATAATCCAAATTAAATCAAACAAAGTAAATAAAAATCATAACAAAGATTTTGAACAATTCACAAATCAACTAATAAATAAAGTTAATCATTGTTTAGAAAAATTTAATTACAATGTTATTATCGCGAATTTGCATGAAACCTATAATTTTCTTAAAAAAAACCTACCAAATTTGGATAAAAATTTTACTGAAAATTATATAAAAATAATTTCTTTAATGATACCCGTCACACCCCATTTAGCTAATGAATGTCTGGTAGATCTAAATCATACACAATCTATACATTGGCCTGAAGTAAACGAGAAATATTTGATAAAAGAAGAATTTAAAATTGTTATTCAAATAAATGGTAAAAAAAGAGCTTTGTTGACAACAGGCTCTGAAATTAAAGAAAAAGACCTATTAGAAAAAGTAATTAAATTAAAAGAAATTCAAAATTTCATTAAAGATAAAAATATATTAAAACATATCTATATAAAAAATAAATTGATAAATCTTATAATTAAATGAAGAAAAAAATATTTGCAAATATCTTAATTTTCATTCTTGTTATAGCTTGTGGTTACAAGCCAATTTATAAAAAAAATGAAATAGCAACAATCGAAGTTGGTAAAATAGAATTTTTAGGGGAAAGAAAAATAAACAATAGGATTCTAGATTTCATTAAAATTAAAAAAAATAGTTCAGATAATATTTTTCAAACTTTAATTTTAAACAGCACAAAAGAAAATATAATTACCTCAAAAGATAAAACAGGAAATCCATCTACTTATCAAATGACTATTAAAACAAACATTATTTTAAAAGATAATGAAACTGAAAGTATAAATAAAAACTTTATTGCTAATTTTTCTTACTCAAATAAAGAAAACAAATTTGAACTAAATGAATATAAAAAAACAATTGAAGAAAATTTGATAAAATCGATATCGGAGAAAATTGTTATATTTTTAAGCCTCGAAAAATGATTTTTAAGTCCTACGATATAAATAAATCAAATATATCAAAATATAATTTATTCTTATTTTATGGTGAAAATCAGGGCCTTAAAGAGGAAATTATAGAAAAAAATTTTAAAAATAATTATTTGGGAGAGGTTCTAAATTATACTGAAAGTGAAATTTTAAAAAATGAAGATAATTTTTATAATAATATCCTGTCTAATTCTTTTTTTAATAATGAAAAATTAATAATTATAAAAAGAACTTCCGATAAGATATTAAATATTATTGAGAATATAAATGAAAAGAATTTAGATAATTTAAAAATAATTTTGGATGCAAATATTCTTGAAAAAAAATCGAAAATGAGAAAATTCTTTGAAAAAGAAAAAAAAACAATATGTGTTCCATTCTACGAGGATAATCAAAAAGCATTGCTAACTATTGCGGTAAATTTTTTTAAACAAAACAAAATCAATGTATCCACTCAAAATATTAATTTGATAATAGATAGATGCAATGGGGATAGAATAAATCTTAATAATGAACTGAAAAAAATTCAAAATTACATGCTTAATAAAAGCACAATAAACACTGAAGAAATTTTAAAACTGACAAATCTAGCAGATAATTTTAGCGCAACAGAGCTTGTAGATAACTCATTGGCTAAAAATAAAAAAAAAACAATTAATATTTTAAATGAAAACAATTTTTCTGATGAAGATTGTATAGTAATTTTGAGAGTATGTTTGTCAAAATTGAAAAGGCTATTGAAACTACAAGAAGAATTAAAAAGTAGTAAAAATATCGATGGAGTAATTTCTTCATTTAAACCTCCAATTTTTTGGAAGGATAAAGAAATAATAAAAAAACAAATTAGTAACCAAAACCATGAGACTGTTAAAAATCTGATAAATAAGACAAATGAAACAGAATTATTAATAAAAAAATATCCTCAATCATCAATCAATATAATGACAAATTTTATTTTGGAAATGGTGATATAAATTAATAATTTAGTTTAATTATATCAATTATTTTATTCAATTGATCTAAATCATGATAAGAAAAAACTATTGAGCCTTTATTTCTTTTTGTATTATTAATTGAAACATTTAAACCAGTTTTTTCTGATATAGATTGCTCTAAATTTTTAATATTAGGATCTTTATTTAATTTAATAGAATTCGGTTTTTTTCTAAAGATTTTAACAAAATTTTCAGCCTGCCTAACAGATAACTTTTTTTCTATAATTTTGTTTGCAATAAAAACAGCATTTTCTAGACCAACTAAAATCTTAGCATGACCAGCTGATATCTTTTTGTTTTCAACAAGTTCAAGAACTTCTTTTGGCAAATTTAATAATCTTAAGGAATTCGTAATATAACTTCTGCTCTTACCTATAAATTTTGAAACTTTTTCCTGGTCATAAGAAAATTCGTCAATCAATCTTTTATATCCTTGAGCCTCTTCTAATGGATTTAAGTCGTGTCTCTGAACGTTTTCAACAATTGCAAATTCTAACGATTTAAGATCATCAGCTTCTGTAACAACAACAGGAATATCATGAAGTCCCGCTTTTCTAGCAGCCAACCATCTCCTTTCACCTGCTATAATCTCATATTTAGAATTTTCTGAAGACGATTTCCTAACAATAATTGGTTGTATTACTCCACGTTCTTTAATTGAATTCGATAAATCTTCTAAATTTTCTTCGTCAAAATTTTTTCTTGGTTGATACTTATTTGGAATTATTTCACTTAATAATAATTTATTAGTTTTAGTTTCAACTTTTGTTTCTCCAATTAAAGATGATAATCCTCTACCCAAACCTTTTTTTATTTTTGAACTCATTAAGCTGCACTCCCAATTTTGTCTTCTTGGTTTATAAATTCGTCTGTAAAGCTATAATAGGATTTACTACCTGGACAGTTTTTATCGTAAATTAAGACTGGCACACCATGAGATGGTGCCTCTGACAGTCTCACATTTCTTGGGATGACTGTTTGATAAACTTTATCTTTAAAATAATCCCTAGCTTCTTGCTCTACTTGAGAAGAAAGTTTATTTCTTCTATCATACATTGTTAAAAGTATCCCCTGTATCTCTAAATTTGGATTTAAGTTAACTTTTATTCTTTCAATAGTTTTCATTAATTGAGTTAGCCCTTCTAATGCGAAAAATTCCGTCTGGAGTGGTACTAATAAGGAATTTGATGATACAAGAGCCATTACGGTTAATAAACTTAATGAAGGGGGGCAATCTATGAGGATATAATCGTAAGATCCTCTAGAATCATTTAAATATGCGGTTAATTTGGACTTTAGAATGAATGCTCTATCATTGTCCCCAGCTGTTTCTACTTCCAGTCCAGACAAATCTACGTTTGAAGAAATTAAATCGAGATTTTGAAACTTTGTTTTTTTAATTACTCTTGAAATTGATGTTGTACCATTCAAAATTCCATAAATAGTTTGATCTGATTGTTCAGTATTGGACAACCCTAAACCGGTTGTTGCATTTCCTTGTGGATCAAGATCTATCACTAAAATTTTTTTATCTTGTTGTGATAAGGCAGAAGCTAAATTAATAACTGTTGTTGTTTTACCTACTCCACCCTTTTGATTAATTATTGAAATTATTTTCATGAAAATTTTTTTTTAATTTTTTTAATATTTAATATAAATGAGTCTTTGCTAGTTAAGCTTTTTTTTTCTTCATAATCTAAATCCCATTCTTGAAGTGCTTCGTTAAGAGTTTTTCTACCACTACTTCCCATAAAGAAGATTATATTCTTGTAGTTTTTAAAATTTTCATTAACTAAGTTAAGAACTACTGGCATAGGTTTAAAAGCTCTGGACATAATTGTTCCTGTTTCAATATTTCTAACCGTAAAAATATCTTTGTGAATTATCTCTGTGTTTAAATTTAACTTTTTTGAAACTTCTTTCAAAAAAACACATTTATGATGGCTTTTTTCATAAAGATTAACTTTCATATTATTTTTTATTTTTTTCATTGCTATTGCTACAATCAAGCCAGGCATACCGCCTCCTGTACCTAAATCTGAGGTTGTATTGCTATTTAAATCAACAAAATCAATGATTTGTGCTGAATCAATTATGTGACGATCTCTTATAGCCTCTTTTTCACTCATTTTTTTACTAATAATGTTAATTTCTGTGTTTTTTTCTAGAATCATAGAAATTAAGCTTTCAAGCTCATTACAAGTTTCACGTGAAACATTCAAATCAGAAATTTTTGAGTAGGAATTTAAAATTATGTTATCCATTAAGCTATATGCTTAATAGACTTTCTTTTAACGTGTGACAACAAAATATATACAGCAGCGGGGGTAATTCCATCTATTCTAAGAGCCTGACCCATTGTTTTAGGCCTTATTTCCTTAAATTTAGCTTTTACCTCATTTGATAATCCTGAAAATTGATCGTAATCAATATTATCTGGTATTGATAGATTTTCATCTCTTTTAAAAGCTAAAATATCGGCTTTTTGCTTTTTTAAATATCCTCTATAATGAGAGTTAATTTCAATTTGCTCATCAATATCAGTACCATGATCTAAAATTTCAGGCCAAATATCCCTAATTTTACTCATATTAACGGATCTTTGAGTTAAAATTTCTTCAGCTGATCGAAATACACCATCTTTAGCTATTTTAACACCAAATCTCTCAGCTTTAGTGGGAGAAATACTCAAATTTGACATCTGCAATGTTATTTTGCTTAATTTTGAGAATTTATCCTCAAATATCTCTTTTCTGATGTTAGAAATTAATCCAATATTAATTCCTTTGTGGGTAAGTCTCAGGTCAGCATTATCTGATCTAAGACTTAATCTATATTCAGCTCTAGATGTAAACATTCTATATGGCTCGGCAACTCCCTTGGTTACTAAATCATCTATCATTACTCCAATATATGCATCTGATCTATCAAGGATAAAAGGCTCCATTTTTTTAAGTGAGAGGGCAGCATTAATCCCAGCTATAAGACCTTGAGCTGCAGCCTCTTCGTATCCTGTAGTTCCATTAATTTGACCTGCGAGGTATAGATTCTTTATTTTCTTTGTCTCCAATGTTAAAAAAAGTTCTCTAGGATCAATATAATCGTATTCTATGGCATATCCAGGCCGTATAACCTTAACATTTTCTAAACCATTGATATTATTGAGTATTTCATGCTGCACAACCACAGGTAGGGATGTAGATATACCGTTTGGATAAATTGTATGATCATTAAGGCCCTCTGGCTCTAGAAATATCTGATGTCTAGTCTTATCGGCAAATTTTACTATCTTATCTTCTATTGAAGGGCAATATCGCGGACCAACGCCATGTATGCTACCAGAGTACATTGCACTTTTAGATAAATTCTTTTCAATAATCTTATGAACCCTTTCATTGGTATAGGTCATAGAGCACGATACTTGTTTGTTTAGAATTTTTTTTGTTAAGAAAGAAAAAAAATAAGGATCATCATCTGCAAATTGTTTTTCCAATTTTTTAAAATTAATAGTTCTAGAATCTAACCTTGGTGGTGTCCCGGTTTTTAGTCTACCTATTTTAAAATTATATTTCTCTAACTGTTCACTTAAACCTGTACTTGGCTTTTCATTAAATCGACCAGCAGGAGTTCTTTCATCACCAATATGTATCAAACCGTTTAAAAATGTGCCAGTTGTAAGTATTAACTTGTTACAACTTACTTTATTACCTTTTGAAGTTAAAAATCCACTTATTTCATTATTATTAAAAATAAACTTAATTACAGGATCAGAAAAAATGCTTAAATTACAGTAGTTTACAAGTTTTTCTTGCATAAATTTACGATATAATGATCTGTCTGATTGAGTTCTTGGTCCTCTTACTGCTGGACCTCTACTTCTATTTAACAGTCTAAATTGTATTCCAGACTTATCAGCTACCTCACCCATAACCCCATCTAAAGCATCAATTTCTCTAACAAGATGTCCTTTTCCTAAACCACCAATGGCTGGATTACATGACATTTCTCCTATGGTATCTTTGTTGTGAGTGAATAGGGCAGTGCTAATTCCAAGTCGTGCAGATGCAGCTGCTGCCTCGCAACCTGCATGTCCTCCACCAATTACTACAACATCAAAAGATAAATCTTTTTTCATGATGTAAATTTATATTTGATTAAAATATTTACAAGATCTGAGTTTATTTGTTAAATAAGGCTTATTTATCAACGAATATCGTTAAAAAAGCCCTAAAAATCCAGGAAAATTGCATTTATTTTCCAATACAAAAATCGTTGAAAATGTTACCTAATATCTCCTCTACATCTACTTTTCCAACAATCATGCCTAAATGTCTAGTTGCCAACCTTATATCCTCAGCTGCTTTATCGAAATCCTTTTTATTATTTTTATCCTCAAAATTTTTCAGGTGATCTGCGCACTGTTCCAAATGTTGCCTGTGTCTCTCCCTAGTAATGAGAATATCTTCCTCGGATATAAATTTGTTTTTTAAATTATTTTTTATTTTTAAAATTAACTCGTCTACATTTAAATTGTCTTTTAAGGAAATTAGAACATGATTTAGTTTGGAAATTTCTGAGTCTAATTTTTCTTTTAAAAGATCTGATTTGTTAACAACTAGAATAGCATTATTTTTTAGTAAATCATTCAAAAAACCGCTTAAATCAATGTTTTTAGCATCAACCACAACTAGCTTTAAGTCAGCATTTTCAGCTTTATTAAGCGATAGTTTAATACCCTTTTTTTCTATTTCATCTTTTGAATCTCTTATCCCTGCAGTATCAGAAATAATAACAGGATAACCATCTATATTTAAATGCGTTTCAATAACATCTCTCGTGGTGCCAGCAATCTCAGATACAATAGCAACCTCTCTGTTAGACAAATTATTTAATAGACTTGATTTACCTGCATTTGTTGGTCCTACAATTGCAATTTTAAAACCTTCACGAATTATTTCTCCAATCTTTTGGTCATTTAAAATTTTATTTATTTCTTTTAAAACATATGAGGAATCTTTTTTTAATCTTTTAAAATTTTCTTCTGGTAAGTCTTCATCAGGAAAATCTATTTTAGCTTCAACAAATGATAAAAGTTTTAATAATTTTTCTCTTAACTCATTAAATTTTTCTGAAGATTTTCCCTTCATTATTTTTACAGCTTGTAATCTTTGAATTTCGGTCTCAGCCGAGATTAAATCAGCTATACTTTCTGCTTTAAGTAAATTTATCTTTCCATTTTGAAAAGCAAGCTTAGTAAATTCACCTGGTTCGGCCAATCTACAATTTTTAATTTTTGAAATCTCTTTTTGAAGTGCTAAGACCACTGCCTTGCCTCCATGGACATGAATTTCGGCCATATCCTCACCTGTGTAGCTCTCAGGCCCAGGAAACCAGATAATTATCCCTTCATCAATAAGCTCAGAAGTGTTGATATAGTTAATTTTTCGAAGAATAGCCATTCTAGGCTTAGGAATTTCTTTGCCAGTAAGAGATTTTATTACGTTTGATGCTTCAGGGCCTGATATTCTTATAATTGCTACACCTGATACCCCTGGTCCAGTAGATAACGCATAAATTGTCATACACTAACTTAACATCAACTTGTTATAAATATAAATATAAATATTTTTGAGTTTTATTTTAAATAATTGCTCCAAATTTCTTTAATCATATTTGAAAATTGAAGATTAAATGAATCTGTATCAAATAAGGGTGATTCTAGGGCTTTTGTTCGTAG
Organism: uncultured Pelagibacteraceae bacterium; assembly: GCA_902573585.1. Lineage (GTDB taxonomy): Bacteria > Pseudomonadota > Alphaproteobacteria > Pelagibacterales > Pelagibacteraceae > Pelagibacter. The sequence continues at coordinate 35,501 of CACGKH010000004.1, read as the reverse complement.
ATTTAATCTAATTTTTGCTAATTCATCTTTATTAGTATTCAAAGAAACTGCTTTTGTCACATAATCTTTTTCATCTTTAGCAATAAAATTTTTTAATCCTAAATTTAAATTTATACTTTCACCACAACGTGATACAAAATTTTTTCCCATCATTGTAATCACTGGAACACCCATCCAAATAGATTCGAATGAAGTTGTAACCCCAGGATACGGAAAAGTATCAAGGCTAATATCAATATTTTGATACATTTTTAAATGGTCGACTCTATCTTTTTTTGTTTTTTCAAAAACTATCCTTTTTGTATCTATTTTATTTTTAGAAAATTTTTCTAATATTTTATTTTCTGCTATTTCAGCATCTTTCGATACTGCCTTTATTATTAACTTACTATCTTCTATTTTATTTAAAATTTCTGACCAAGTAAAAATACATCTATCTGATATCTTCACCGTATTATTAAAACATCCAAATGTTAAATATCCATTTTTTAAAAATGGTGAATCTGGAATTTTGATATTTTCATCAAAACCTTTGTGGCAATTCCAAATATTTTCTAATTTAAAAACTTTTTCAATATACAAAGCATCCTCGTCATTTTTAATTAGATTTTTATCTGCAATAATGTAATCAATTTCTTTGATGCCTGTTGAATTTACATACCCCATCCATGCAATTTGTACTGGCGCAGGTTTATATTTAAATATTGATATTTTGTTTCTTCCAAAATGACCAGTTATATCAAAAAGAATATTTATTTGTTTTTCTCTTATAATATTTGCTGACTGCAAGTCATTTAAATTAATGAGGTCAACCCATTCATCACAATTCGATTTTAAGATATCTGATTTTTTGTCTAACTCGCCATGGTCTCTTAAATTAAATAAAACAATTTTAAACCCACTTTTTTTTAGATGTTTAATAGTTGAATCTAAAAAATAATATACCGAATGTTCTTTTAAATCTGGTGATAAAAATCCAATCTTCAATTCATCGCCCAAATTTAAATCTTTAAGTTTATCTAGTTCGGTTTGAGGAATTTTAATATTTTCTTCAATTTTCTTTGAATAATCAAAATAGTTCTTCTGAGATATATTTGATGAATAATTTAACGAAGATATAAAATGTGAGGCTGTAACTCTGTTTAAATCATTATTTTTTTCTGTCTCTTTGAATAATTCTAGTTCTTTATCAATCTCACCTGTAAAAAAATAAATTCTAGCTAAAGCTTCATTTATTTTTGAATTATAACCCTTCTTTTTAAATTCAATTAATTTTTTACACGCATCGTTATAATCTTGTAATTTTACACTTATGTGCGCGTAATTACAAAGCGCATCTACATAGTTAGGATCTTTATTATACGAATCTAAAAACAAATCTCTTGCTCCAGCCCAATCCTTTTGATCTTTCTTTTTTAATTTAGCTACGCCCAGCAAGTTAGATAAAAATGCCGACCTTGTTTTTGCATTAGAAATCATTTCAATCTCTAGTTCTAATTCTGCAAATTTTTCTTCGTTATATAGTTTGTGAAGTCTTATTTTTTGCTCTTGATTAAGCAAAGTCATTTAATTATGCGGGTTTGTTCATGGAGTTAAAAAACTCCGCATTGTTTTTTGTATCTTTCAATTTAGAATTTATAAACTCTATAGCATCCATTGTGCCCATAGGAGCAATAATTCTCCTTAAAACATTCATTTTTTGAAGATCATTTTTATCAAATAAAAGTTCTTCTCTTCTGGTGCCTGATTTCGTAATATCAATTGCTGGGTATATTCTTTTATCTGCAATTTTTCTGTCTAAAACAGTCTCACTATTACCTGTACCTTTAAACTCTTCAAAAATTACTTCATCCATTCTACTTCCAGTATCAATTAGTGCTGTTGATATAATTGTTAATGATCCACCCTCTTCAATATTTCTAGCTGCACCAAAAAATCTCTTTGGTCTTTGAAGTGCATTTGCATCAACACCTCCTGTTAAAACTTTACCTGAACTTGGTATCACAGCATTATATGCTCGCCCTAATCTTGTAATAGAATCTAATAATATAACCACATCTTTTTTATGTTCAGTTAGTCTTTTTGCTTTCTCAATAACCATTTCAGCAACGGCAACATGGCGTTGTGCTGGCTCGTCAAAGGTAGAACTTATAACTTCTCCTTTCACAGTTCTTTGCATATCCGTGACTTCTTCAGGTCTTTCATCAATTAACAAAACCATTAAGTAACATTCTGGATAATTTTTAGCTATTGAGTTTGCAATACTTTGTAAAATCATTGTTTTTCCAGCCTTAGGAGGAGAAATAATAATTGATCTTTGTCCTTTACCAATTGGGCTTACTAAGTCAATTAGTCTTGGCGTTAAGTCTTGTTTCTTATCGGGTTTAACTGCCTCTACTTCCATTATTAATTGTTTGTCTGGATAAAGAGGAGTTAAGTTATCAAAAGCAATTTTATGTCTGGATTTGTCGGGTTCTTCAAAATTAATTTTACTTACTTGTAAAAGTGCAAAATATCTTTCTCCCTCTTTTGGTGCTCTAACTGGACCTTCGACTGTATCACCCGTTCTAAGACCAAATTTTCTTATTTGACTAGGGCTCACATAAATATCATCTGGACCTGGTAAATAATTTGACTCCATTGCTCTCAAAAAACCAAATCCGTCTTGTAAAAGCTGTAGTACTCCAGCACCAGTAATCTCTTCTTTTTCAGCTACTTTCTTTAATATTGCAAAAAGAATTTCCTGCTTCCTTAGGGTACTAGCATTTTCAATTCCAAGCTCTTCTGCTTGAGAAATAAGCTGTTCAGATGATTTAAGTTTTAATTCTTGTATGTTCATGATTAGATATTATTAAGGACTTAATAATAGATATAATATATATACTATTAAGAATATTTCAACCCTAGATTGGCTTAAAAATTACAATAAATACTATTAGAATTAACAGCAATGTTGGTATTTCATTTATATATCGATAAAATTTCGAAGTTTTCTTATTTTGATCCTCTTTAAATTGATTAAGCAACAATCCAAGATAGAAATGATAGGCTGTTAATATTGCTACTAAGATTAACTTTAATTGTATCCATAAACTACCCAGTTGATCGAAACCTATTTCATGAATTAATACCAGACCAAATATCCAGCTTAATATCATGGCTGGAGTCATGATATAATAGAATAATTTTCTTTCCATTGTTTTAAATACATTTGAAATAATTTCATTATTATTTTCAGAGTGATAAACAAAAATTCTGGGAAGATATAGAAGACCCGCCATCCAAGAAATAACAGCAATCAGGTGCAAACTTTTAAATAACAAATAACTATTCATAACTTAAACAAGGGCATTTCTTAAATTGACTTGGGCACTGTGTTTTTGGTGGAAAAAGTTCATCGTTGAAATTATATTCTTTTTTGTGAATTATTAAATCAGACATGGCTTTAATATAATTTTCATTTACACCCAATGCTGGAACTCTTGAATAATTTTTACAACCATTTTTTTCAGCTAATTCTTTATATTCAATATCTAACTCAACCAATGTCTCAGAATGTTCGGACACAAATGCTACAGGAACCAGAACAATGTATTTCCCTAATTTTGAATTTTCCACGATTATATCCTCAGTTGATGGGCCAATCCATTTTAATGGTCCGACACGACTTTGATAACTTAAAATCCAATCCAAATCTTTAATTTTCAAAGATTTGACGATTTCTTTCACTGATTGCTCAACTTGCCACTGATAGGGGTCACCTTTTTTAATATTTTTTTCTGGCAATCCGTGTGCAGAAAATATCAGTTTAAAATTTTTTAAATTATTAATTTTTTTAATTATTTCATTCTTATGTGCTTCTACAAAATTTTTGTCTGTAGGATAGCAACAAATTGTACTTGTCTTCACCTTAAAATTATTTTTTAAACAAACATTGTTCCATTCCTTAATTGATGAACCAGACGTTGCTGCAGAGTACTGTGGATATAATGGCATTAAAATTATTTCATCTGGATTATAACCAATAACCTCTTTAACAACATTTTCTGCTCTAGGATGCCAACACCTCATAACAACAAAACATTTATAATTAGAGGAGTTATCATCTCTATTTAGCTTAACCTCTAAAGCGCTAGATTGTTCCTTTGTAAGTTTTAAAATAGGTGAAGAACCTCCTAGTTCTTGATAAATCTTTTTTGCAGTGGGCGCCCTTCTGTTTGCTATAAGCTTTGCTAATGGAAATCTAAAAAAACTTGGTAAATTTAAAATTGCTGGATCATTAAATAAATTAAATAAAAACGGTTCAACATTTTCTAATTTATCTGGACCACCTAAGTTAAATAAAATCACAGCTTTTTTCATTTAATAATCTTTTACAGTTTTTACTAAATAGTCCATCATATTGGGATCTGTTTCTGGTAAAATGCCATGACCCAAATTAAAAATATATGGATGGTCTTTAAATATATCTAAATATCTTTTTGCTTCTTTTTTTAAATTTTCTTTCTCTGTTAATAATATTTTTGGATCCATGCCTCCCTGAACGGGTATCTTTATATTTTTTGAGATTTTAAGTGGGTCAACTTCATAATCAATACAAATAACATCTGGTTTAACAAGATTACAATATTCATTATAATTTTTTATTCCTCTAGGAAAACAAATTACGGGTATGTTTAAAGATTTTACATATTCGACTAAACTTAAAGTGGGTATATAAACATAATTTGGTAAATGCTTTTCATCTAATAGTCCAGCCCAGCTATCAAAAATTTGTATTATTTCTGCACCATTGTCAATTTGATTTTTAATATGAATTTTTAAAAATTTTTCTAAAATTAATAAAATTCTATTAATTAAAAAATCATCTTTAAAAAAATCATCTTTTAATTTAATTTTTGGTGATTGTTTATTAATCATATACACTAGTAGTGTCCAAGGGGCTCCAACAAAACCAATTGTGCTTTTATTTTTTGTAATAGGATTATTTCTTACTAAACTTATAGCTTTATAAACTGGGTAAATTCTTTCAACAAAATCAATTTCGTCTAATTTGGAAATTTCATTTAAATTTATATCTCCTAAAATTGGTCCAAAATTCTTTTTAAATTCAATTTTTTGTTTTAACCCATACGGTAACATTAAAATGTCTGAAAAAATTATTGCTGCATCTAATTCAAATCTTTTTAATGGTTGAAGTGTAATTTCAGAGGCTAAATTTGGATTTAAGCATAACTTAATAAAATCAGTGTTTTGTTTTCTTATTTCTCTAAACTCTGGCAAATATCTACCTGCTTGCCTCATAATCCATATAGGCTTATTTTTTGTTTCTTTATTTATTATTACTTGGTTAATTGGTGACATATAAATAATTAAATATAATTAATAGTATTATTAGTTTGGCTTGGGGATAATGGTAATTAAATTTAATAAACATTTTATAGACATATTATCAACATTTAGACCTTTAAAATTATTAATATATGAGAAAAATTGAAGCTAATTTACAAACTTACACAATTTAGTGAAAAACTTTATACACTTGTTTAATAATGTTAATAAAAGCCTTGTTTTACAATAGAAATTTAAAAATACTAAAATTTAATAATATGATTTAAATAGTAAAAAGTTATTAACAGTTAATACATGAAGAATACATACCAAATTTATCTAATTTCGGATTCAACAGGGGAAACTTTAGACAGAATTTTCCTTGCTATTAAGGCCCAGTTTAAAAATATAGATTATAAAATTTATACATATTCATTCACAAGGACAGAAAATCAAATTCTCAAAATCTTGTCTAATGCTAAAAAAAAGCCTAACTCAATAATATTATATTCTATTGTTGATAGTAATTTGGCTAAATATCTTGCAAACACAAGTGATGATAAAAGTATACCTTGTTTTGGGGTATTGGGCGATCTAATTTTAAGTTTCTCAAAATTATTAAATCAAAAAGCATCTCATGAACCAAGTGGACAACACGTGTTAAATGATGAGTATTACAAAAGAATTGCAGCTATTCAATTTACAATGAATCATGACGACGGAAATCTTGTTAGAGAGATTGAAAAATCTGACATAATATTATTAGGCGTAAGTAGAACAAGTAAAACACCAACATCAATTTATTTGGCAAATAAAGGATTTAAAACTTCTAATATTCCTCTTGTTAACGAGAATTCTTTACCTCAAGCTTTAAAAGATAATCCAAAAATTTCTTGCGTAATTGGATTAAATACAGAGCCGGAAAGATTAGCAGATATAAGAAAAAATAGAATGACTTCATTAAAAGAAACAGCAAACAAATCATACACAAATATAGAAAAAATTAAAAAAGAAGTTAAAGAAGCAAGAAACACTTTTAAAAAATACAAATGGCCAACAGTTGATGTTACAAGAAAATCGGTAGAAGAAACAGCAGCTTCAATAATTAAAATTTACGAAATATATAAACAGAATGGATAAGATAATTCTTGCCTCAAAAAGCAAAGTAAGAAAAGAAATATTAGATAAAAATAATATTAAATGTATTGTTGAACCGTCCAATGTAGATGAAGATATCGTTAAAGACAGCCTTTTAAAAGAAAAGGCAACACCAGAAATTATCTCAAAAAATTTAGCAGAATTGAAAGCAAACAAAGTTAGCATGAAAAAACCCGATCAATTAGTCTTAGGTGCGGATAGCGTTATAGATTTAAATGGAGAATTAATATCTAAACCAGAAAACAGAAATGAAGCAATGATGATTTTGAAAAAATTAAATGCTAGGACACACCATTTAGTGAGCTCCGTATGTATATCAAGAAATGGTTTAATGATTTGGAATTATACTGATAAAGCCAACCTTACAATGAAAAATTTTTCAGATAATGAATTAAAACAATATTTAAACAAAATAACAGATGAAGCTCTATATGCCTATAATGTTTACCAGATTGAGGGAGAAGGTAGAAATTTATTCTCAAATATTGAGGGAGATAAGGATACGATAATGGGTTTACCAATTAAAAAAATAACAGAATATTTAAATAACTATAAATGAAAAAATATTTAGTAGTTGGAAATCCTGTAGAACATTCTTTGTCGCCTAAACTACATAATTATTGGATCAAAAAATATAATATAAATGCAGTTTATGAAAAGAAAAAATTAAATAGTGAAAATCTAAAAGAATTAATTTTAGAAATTAGAGAAAAAAAAATTTATGGTGTGAACGTGACCGTTCCTTTTAAGAAGGAAATTATTACTTATTTAGATAAATTAAGTTCAGAGGCAGAGAGCACACAATCAGTAAATACTATATATTTAGATAATGATAAAGTTGTAGGTCATAATACAGATATAGATGGTTTTAAAATGGCCATTGAACAAATTAAGTATTTATTAGCAAATAAAAAAATTTTTATATTAGGTGCTGGTGGTGTTGTGCCTTCAATTATTTATGCTTTAAAAAAGATGAATGTATCTCAAATAACAATTAGTAACAGGACAAAAAATAAAGCTGAAAATTTGAAAAATTTATTTAACGACATTAAAATAGTAAATTGGGGAGAAATTACAGATTTTGACATGATCATTAATGCAACAAGTCTGGGTTTAAATAAGAATGATATGATAAATGTCGACTTACCAAAAATTGATAAATGTAAATTATTTTATGATGTAATTTATAATCCTAAAGAAACTAATTTTTTAAAAAATGCAAAAATTAATAAGAATTACACTGAAAATGGGAAAAAAATGTTCATTTATCAGGCTGCCTTGGCATTTAAAATATGGCATGAGGTTGATCCAGAAATTAATGAGGAAGTAAATAAACTTTTAGATTAATGATAAGAATAGGCATTATAGGAGATATTGGGTCAGGAAAAAGTTTTATTGCAAAAAATTTTGGCTATCCAGTTTTTAACGCTGATCTAGAGGTTGGCAAATTATATAAAAAAAATAAAAAAATTTTTTTTAAACTAAAAAAAATTTTACCTAAATATTTTAATACTTACCCGATTAAAAAGGACGAGGTTTCTCAAGCAATTTTAGATAATAAAAATAATCTAGTAAAAATTGTTAAGATAATTCATTTTGAAGTTAGAAAAAAAATGAATACTTTTTTAAAAAAAAATAAAAACAAAAAGTTTGTAATTTTAGACATCCCTCTTTTATTAGAAAATAAGATTAATAAAAAAAATGATGTTTTAATATTCGTTCAGTCAGGAAAAAATGAAATCTTAAAAAGGTTACGTAAAAGGAAAAATTTTAATAGAAAATTAATGAATAAATTTAGAAATATTCAACTTCCAATTGATTATAAAAAAAAAAAATCAAATTTTATAATTAAAAATAATTTTACAAAAAGGTCTGTTAAAGTACAGATTAATAATATTTTAAAAAATATTAAATAAATGAAAGAAATTATTTTAGATACAGAAACAACTGGGCTGTCAGTTAAAGATGGACATAGAGTTGTTGAGATAGGTTGTATAGAAGTAGAAAATTTAATTCCGACAAAAAATAAATTCCATTGTTATTTAAATCCAGAAAGAAAAGTTTCTGAGAAAGCTTTAGAAGTTCATGGATATACAGATGAATTTTTGTCAAATAAAAAAAAATTCAATGAAATCGTTGATGAATTTCTTAATTTTATTAAAGGAAAAAGATTAGTAATTCATAACGCTGAATTTGATTTATCACACTTGAATAATGAATTGAAAATTCTAAATAGAGAGAAGCTTGATAATGATGTTGTTGACACACTAATTTTAGCCAGAGATAAATTTCCTGGTTCATCAATTAGCCTGGATGCACTTTGTAAAAAATATAGAATTGATAATTCAAAAAGGGTTCAACATACAGCTTTGATTGATTGTGATTTATTAGCAAAAGTTTATATTAATCTATTAGATCAAAAAGAGCCCACTTTAGACTTTCAAAATTTTGAGTCTAAAATTAAAGAGCCAAATTCAAATAATAAATTGTATTCTAAAAAAATTATTAAATTATCACCTGAAGAAATTGAAAATCATAAAATCTTTTTAAAAAAAAATTTGAAAAAAAATTTTTTTTAATTAAAGCGTTCGTTATATAATTTATCAAAATCAATTTTTTTCTCTAACCTTATTCCTGGATGGCCTGAATTATGAACCAGGTTTAAAAAAGAATTTTCCAATTCTTTGTAAATTTGATTTTGAACATCGCATAAAATTATTTTTTCTAGTTCTTTTTTATCCTGAACCGTGTCATCAATTTTAATGATAGTTGCATAAACAACTTCAAAGTAAGATTTTTTTTCGTTAGGCTCTTTGTCTTCAAATTTTAATTTGGTATTTATCTCAATCAGTTTATTTTTTAATGCTTTAGAAGTTATATCTATATTTAGTTGATATTTTTGAATATTATCTTTCACAAATAAAAAGGTTTCTAAGTCAGGTGTTTCACTAGACATATCCTTAATATATTTTGATAAGATTTTAAATTTTTCTGTCATCATTGTCTTCTATATCTTCAAATTCACCATCTATGAAATCTTTTTTTGATGGTTTTTTATTTTGTAAATTATTTGAAAATCTTCCCAAAATTATTTTTCTTGTAAATGGAAAAATAATAAAAAATCCAACTATATCCGTTGCGAAACCAGGGATGATCAAAAGCAAGGCTCCAAATGCAATGGCCGCTCCAGAGATGATCTCGTAAGCAGGTAATTGATTTTTAACCATTGAAGTGAAACCGGATCGCAAAGTATTCAGACCTTCATATCTTGCATAATAAATCCCTATCATTGCTGTAACAAAGATTAGTAAAATTGTTTTAATAGCTCCAATTTGTGCTCCTATTTTTATGAATAGATAAATTTCTATTATAGGGACTAAAATAATTGATAATATTACTGTGTTCATTTGTCTTTAATGTAATTGTTGGTTGAAATTAATCAACATAGTAATTACTATTAACTTATGAATTACAGTTTCGAATATATTGATATAATTCTCTTGGCGATGATTGCTGGATTTATTTTTCTAAGACTAAGAGGCATTTTAGGTAAAAGAACAGGATTTGAAGGTAAAGCTCCATCACAATTTCAAGAAGTAATTAATAACGTAAATTTAGAAAAGAGCATTAAAACTCACAAAACTTTTGATGAGCCTGCAAAAAAAGAATTTTTAAATGGAGCCAAAATTGCTTATGAAACCATTATAACAGACTTTAGTGATAATGATAATAAATTGACTACAAGCAAACCTCTTTTAAGTAAAAAAATTTATGATCAGTTCAATCAAGCTCTCCAAGAGAGAAGTAAAAGAGGTCATTATGCAGAGATTACTTTCATTGGAGTAGACTCAGCAAACATTAAAGAACACAAAAAAATCAATAATGTATTACAAGTTACTGTCGATTTTGTGGGAGAGGTAATAACCTGCATAAGAGATAAAGAAAAAAAGATAGTTTCAGGTAATCCAGATAAAATTAAAAAAATCTATGACACTTGGGTTTTTTCTAGAGATATCAAATCAAATAATCCAAATTGGCAACTAGTTGATACATTAACCTAATTGAACAACGATATTTCAGATAAAGATAAAAAAGATTGGGAAAACTTTTTATCTAAAGACGAAAAATTACCAAATAAAGATTTAAATAATCCAAAAATTAAAAAGTTTAGTACTAAGACGTGCGACCTTCATGGGTATTCTTTAGATGAGGCTAATAAAAAAATTAATAATTTAATTTTAAATTCTTATGAAACAGGAGTAAATAAATTAATTATCGTAACTGGAAAAGGTCTTCATTCTGAAAATATTAAAGATCCATACATTTCTAAAGAACTTGGAATCTTAAAATATTCAGTACCCGAATATATAAAAAATAATCAAGATTTAATGAAACTAATAAATAATATAGATGATGCTAATATTGAAGACGGGGGAAGTGGAGCTTTTTATATATATTTAAAAAAAAAATTATAAAATAAATTTTGATAGGTCTGTGTCCTTAATTAAATTATCTAGGTTTTTATTTATATAATCTTTATTAATTATTATTTTTTCTCCAGCTCTATCAGTTGCTGTAAAACTAATATCATCTAATATTTTTTCAATAATAGTATGTAATCTTCTTGCTCCAATATTTTCTACAGTTGCGTTTACCTCTGAAGCTATATTTGCAATAGTGTTTATTCCATCATCTGAAAATTCTAACTCAACATTTTCTGTTTTTAGCAATGCAACATATTGCTTGATTAAACTAAAGTCAGGCTCTTGAAGTATTCTTTTAAAATCCTTGCTTGTTAAAGCCTCTAATTCGACTCTAATCGGTAATCTACCTTGTAACTCTGGAAGTAAGTCAGAGGGTTTTGCTAGCTGAAATGCACCAGACGCAATAAATAAAATATGATCTGTTTTAATTGGACCATACTTTGTATTAACAGTTGTTCCTTCAATTAAAGGTAATAAGTCCCTTTGAACACCTTCTCTAGAAACATCACCTCCAACCCTATCTGTTCTTCCAGAAATTTTATCAATTTCATCTAAAAAAACTATTCCATTATTTTCTGTAGAAACTTTTGCTGCTTTAATTATTTTATCTTGTTCAATTAATTTGTCAGACTCATCATTAATTAGAATTTCATGGGATTCTTTTACTGTCATTTTTTTCTTTTTTTCTTTATTCCCCATTGATTTACCTAACATTTCTCCAATGTTAATCATTCCAACATTAGCACCTGGCATTCCAGGAATTTCAAATGACGTATTATTTCCTCCAGCATCACTCACAGCAATCTCTATTTCATTGTCATCTAAATCTCCGTCCCTAAGTCTTTTTCTAAAACTTTCCCTAGTAGCTAAACTTGCTTTTTTACCAACTAATGCATCTAAAACTTTTTCTTCAGCTAATTTCTGTGCTTGAGCAAATACTTCTTTTCTTTTCTTAATTTTTTCCATTGAAATCGCAATTTCAATCAAATCTCTCACAATTTGTTCTACATCTCTTCCCACATAACCGACTTCAGTAAATCTTGTAGCCTCTACTTTTACAAAAGGAGCTTCTGCAAGTTTAGAAAGTCTTCTGGATATTTCTGTTTTCCCAACTCCGGTAGGTCCAATCATAAGAATATTTTTTGGTAAAACTTCATTTTTCATTTCACCTTTAAGAGCTTGTCTTCTCCATCTATTTCTTAGGGCAACAGCGACAGCTTTTTTGGCTTTATTTTGCCCAACAACAAATCTGTCTAATTCTGAAACTATTTCTCTAGGGGATAGAGAGCTTACTAGAGATTCATTTTTTTCATCAATTTTATTTTTTGGTTTAAGAGGTGTTACATTTGATTTTTCCATTATATTTTTTCAACCTTAATATTATTATTTGTAAAAACACAAATCTCTGAAGCTACTTCAATTGCTTTTTTTGCAACTTGTTCAGCATTCATATCTGTATCCATTAAAACTTTTCCTGCAGCTAAAGCGTAGTTTCCACCTGAACCAATTCCAATAACATCTCCTTCAGGCTCAAGGACATCACCCGTGCCAGAAATTATGTAACTATTCTCTTTATCCCCAATAGCCATTAACGCCTCTAATCTTCTTAAATATTTGTCAGTTCTCCAATCTTTAGCTAGTTCAACTGCTGCTCTTGATAAATTTCCAGCGTGTTTTTCTATTTTAGCTTCTAATCTCTCAAATAAAGTTAGGGCATCAGCTGTTGATCCAGCAAAACCTGCAACTACATCTCTTTTTTCAATTTTTCTAACTTTTGAAGCGGTGCTTTTTACAACAGTATTACCCATACTCACTTGGCCGTCACCAGCTACCACTACTTCATTATTTTTTCTTACTAAAACAATTGTTGTCATAGCTTATAAATGGATATTAAATTTAATAGTTCAAGCCCAGGTTTAGTATTATTGCCATAATTGAATAATATATGTATACCTGTTTTTAATTATGGCTCGTAAAGGTAAAATTAGCAGGAAAACAAAAGAGACAAGTATTAGTGTTGATCTTAATATTGATGGTAAGGGAAAATACAAAATTGACACAGGCATAGGTTTTCTAAATCATATGTTGGAACAACTTTCTAAACATTCATCAATCGATATGAATATTAAGGCTAAAGGTGACACACATATTGATCTTCATCACACAACTGAAGATACAGGTATTGCGATCGGTGAAGCTTTAAAAAAAGCATCTAAAAAATTTATTGGGATAAGAAGATATGCTCACGCAATGATTCCGATGGATGAAACTTTAACAAGAGTTGCTATTGATGTATCAAACAGACCTTATTTAATTTGGAAAGTTAATCTTAAAGTTGAAAAGCTTGGAGAGATGGATACAGAATTATTTAAAGAGTGGTTTCAAGCATTTTCACAAGCTGCTGGGATAACACTACACGTTGAAAATATTTATGGTGATAATAGTCACCACATTATAGAATCTTGTTTTAAAGGATTGGCAAGATCTTTAAGAACCGCATTGGAAATGGACCCAAGGAATAAAAAATCAATTCCTTCGACTAAAGGTTCTTTATAAGTTAAATGAACGTTACAATTGTTGACTATAACTCGGGCAATATTAGCTCGGTAATAAACTCTTTTAAAGAAGTTGCCAAAAAAAAAGTAAAAATTGAGGTAACTTCAGATTTAAATAAAATTAAATCAAGTGACAAAGTTGTTTTACCAGGGCAGGGTTCATTTAAGAGCTGTGTAGAGGCTTTAAAAAAAATTAATGGCCTTACAGAAACTTTAAATGAATTTGCAACGACTTATAAAAAGCCTCTTCTTGGAATTTGTGTTGGCTTACAAATGTTTGCTGATATTGGTTATGAGGAAACTGAAACTAAGGGATTGGGATGGATCTCAGGCAAAGTATCCAAAATAGATAATAAAAATGGAAGGTTTAAACTTCCTCATATTGGTTGGAATCAAATTAATATTGTAAAAGAAAGTAAGATTTTTCAAAATATAGAAAACAATTCACACATGTATTTCGTACACAGTTATGAATTTGTACCGAATGACAAAAATGTAATTTCCGCAACTACAGATTATTCATCAAATATTGTTTGTTCTGTTGAAAAAGAAAATATTTTTGGAACCCAGTTTCATCCAGAAAAGAGTGATAAAATTGGTTTAACTCTAATTCAAAATTTTTTAAATTTAAAATAGTGAAAATATTTCCAGCTATAGATATTAAAGATAAAAAGTGTGTGAGACTAGTCAAAGGCGATTTTGACAATAAAACTGAGTATAAAATGTCTCCAGTTGATCAAGCAGGAAAATATAAAGACCATGGGTTTAAAAATTTACACATTGTGGATCTTGATGGAGCTTTAACTGGTGAAATAGTTAATTTAGATATTATCAAGGATATAGTTGGTAAATTTGATCTAAAGGTTGAGGTAGGTGGAGGTATCAGAAATCTTGATAGCATTCAAAAGTATATCGACTCTGGTTCTGAGAAAGTAATTTTAGGAAGTGCTGCTATTAAGGATAAATTTTTTTTAAAAGAAGCATGTAAAAAATTTCCAAATAAAATTGCTCTAGGTTTAGATGCTAAAGATGGGTATTTGTCAGTATCTGGGTGGAAAGAAAACTCTAATCAATTAACTTTAGATTATTTGAAAGAAGTTAATGACTATGGTGTTAGTAGATTGATTTATACTGATATTAATAGGGATGGCATGAAACAAAGTCCAAATTTCGAGGAAACAACAAAAATTGCTGAGATATCAAATTGTCCTGTAATTGTATCTGGTGGAGTTTCATCAATAGACGATATTAAAAAAGCTAAGACTTTAAAAAATATTGAAGGTATAATAGTTGGTAAAGCTATTTATGATGGTGATATTAAATTAGAAGAATTAGTAAAAGAAGATGCTTAAAAATAGAATAATTCCATGCTTAGACGTAAAAAATGGTCGTGTTGTAAAAGGTATTAACTTTGTTGATCTCAAAGATGCAGGAGATCCAGTTGAACAAGCTAAAATTTATAGCGATGGTGGAGCAGATGAAATTTGTTTTTTAGATATCACAGCATCTAATGAAAACAGAGATATTATTTATGATGTTGTCAAAAAAACTTCAAAGAAATGCTTTGTTCCTTTAACAGTTGGTGGAGGAATTAGAAGTGTGGAAGATATAAATAAATTACTTAATTGTGGTGCTGATAAAGTTTCAATAAACACAGCTGCTGTGGAAAACTCAAAAGTTGTTATTGATAGTTCAAAAAAGTTTGGATCTCAATGTATTGTAGTAGCAATCGACGCAAAGAAAAATGGAGATAAGTGGGAAGTATTTACTCATGGAGGAAGAAATAATAGTAGGATAAATGCATTAAAATACGCTCAAGAGATGGAAGAAAAAGGTGCAGGGGAGCTATTAGTAACATCAATGGACAGAGATGGTACGCAAGCTGGTTATGATATTGAATTGATGTCAAAAATTTCATCCGAGGTTAATATTCCAGTTATTGCATCAGGTGGTGTGGGTAATTTAGATCACTTAGTTGATGGAATTAAATTAGGAAAAGCCAGTGCAGTTTTAGCAGCTTCTATATTCCATTATGGAAAGCATTCTGTAAAAGAAGCCAAGGATTATTTGGACTCAAAAGGAATACCTGTTAGAATTTAGCATGCTTAACACATTAGAAAATTTATTTAATCTTGCAAGAGAAAGAAAAAATTCACCCAAAGAAAACTCTTATACAAACAAATTGCTTAGTGACAAGTCATTAAGTAAAGAAAAAGTTTTAGAGGAGATAAATGAATTAATAGAAGCTGTAGAAAAAGATACAAATAAAGTCCATGAAGCTGCAGACGTTTTTTATCACTTGATCATGTATCTTGAGGCAAATAATATTAAAATTGAAAATGTAATGGAAGAATTAGAAAAAAGAAAAAAATGAGTTATGACAATAATAATATTTTTGCTAAAATTTTAAGAGGTGAAATACCTTGTGAAAAAATTTATGAAGATAAATTTGTGTTATCTTTTTATGATATCAATCCTCAAAAAAAAATTCATGCATTAGTTATTCCAAAGGGGAAGTATATTGATCTTGATGACTTTAGTTCAAAAGCAACAGCCGACGAAATGATTGGACTGTTAAAAGGAATTAGTATTGTTGCAAAAAAATTAAAAATTTCAGTTGATACTGGAAAAGGATATAGAGCATTAGCTAATATTAGTGAGCATGGAGGCCAAGAAGTACCTCATTTACACTTTCATTTATTTGGAGGTGAAAGAGTTGGCAAAATGGTTGAGTGAATAAAAAGATTGAAAGAAATTACTTAGAAATAAATTCCATAACGGATTTAAATGATGTAAGCGTTTCACCAGAGGGCTATTCTATTCAATTTGTAAATCCAAAGGATTTTCAGCTTAATAAGTTTTTTTATAAGAACGTCGGCAAAAAACATCATTGGGTTGATCGTTTAGTTTGGACTGAAAAACAATGGATTGAATATACCTCCGATGAAAAAGTAAAAACTTATGTTTTAAAAAATAATAATGATTTAGCTGGTTACTTTGAACTTATCTTTCATAGAGATAAAAATGAGATAGAAATTGCTTATCTCGGACTTCTTGAGGAATATCAAAATAAAAAATTAGGCTCGTATCTTTTATCATCAGCGATTAAAAACTCATTTTTAGATAAACCTTATAGAGTGTGGGTACACACATGTTCTTTAGATCATAAAAATGCACTTACAAATTATACTGCTAGAGGTATGAAGATTTTTAAAAAGGAAACAATTACAATTTAATTAATTCTGTTTAGGTAAGGTAAATAAATTTTTATCCAAAACTTGATTTTTGTTTATTGAAGAGAGAAAAGTAATACTTAAATTTTGATAAATATCTAAAGTTTGCCAGCCAATTAAATTATGATTTATTTTGTTAAAAAAAATATTTATTTCATTATCATTTTCAATAAAGTTATAGTTTACAAATTTATCCTTAATAACCCTTTCCTTCAAATTTTTAACCTTTTTAAGTAAATAGCTCTTATCTAAAATTAAATTTAGAGGTGTTTTTTCCAAAGGATAAATATAATAGCTTGTGTTAGTTTTGATTACCAATGAAGATCCATTAGAAACTAATATTTTTTTATTTTTTAAATTGTATTTGCAATATATTTTTTTTGGATATTGAATTACACAATTTCCATTTTCTATTTTTCCATTTATATTTTGTTCAAAATTAAAAGAAAAATTATTGGTATTTAAAAGATTTTGAATAATATTTTTTTTTATTTCAGCTTTTGTTTGAGTGCTAAGTAAAATTAAAAAAAAAATTAAAAGATATTTTTTCATTATAAAACATCACGTTTTCCGACATGATTTGCTTTACTAACAATACCTTCAGCTTCCATCATATCAATTATCCTAGCAGCTCGATTATATCCAATTTGCAGTTTTCTTTGTAAAAATGACGTTGATGCTTTTCCCTCTGATTTTATAATTTCAACAGCAGTTTGATATAATTCATCTTTATCTCCTTGGCTTTTGGTATTCTCACTTATCTCCTTTTCATCCACGAAATTCAAAATTTCATCCACATAGTCAGGTTCTGCTTGAGATCTTAAAAAATTATTAATTTTTTCTATTTCATTATCAGATACAAACGGAGCATGGATTCTAACAATTTTATTTGCTGAAGACATGTACAACATATCACCTCTGCCCAATAGCTGTTCTGCGCCTTGTTCTCCTAAAATTGTTCTACTATCTATTTTTGAAGTTACTTGAAATGATATTCTTGTTGGAAAGTTTGCTTTTATAGTTCCTGTAATGACATCTACGCTAGGTCTTTGAGTGGCCATTATGATGTGAATACCAGCAGCTCTCGCCATTTGAGAAAGTTTTTGAATATAATTTTCAATTTCTTTTCCTGCTACTAACATTAAGTCAGACATTTCATCAACAACAACAACAATATAAGGCATTGGAAGTTTATGTTTTGAATTATACCCATCAATATTTCTTACTCCTTCTTTTGTCATTAATCTGTACCTACTTTCCATTTCTTTAACCACCCAACCTAAAACAGAAGCAGCTTTTTTTGCTTCAGTGATTACAGGACATAGTAGATGAGGAATTCCTTCGTAAGTCGATAACTCTAACATTTTTGGATCAATTAAAATAAATTTACATTTATCAGAAGTATGTCTGTAAAGTAGAGACAATATAATAGTATTAATACAAACTGATTTTCCTGAACCTGTTGTCCCTGCAATTAATAAGTGTGGCATAGAAGTTAAGTCACCAATTATAGGAATTCCCGAAATACTTTTGCCTAATGCGATAGGTAATTTTTTTTCTTTTTTCTTAAAATCTGAATTATTTAATATTTCACTTAAATATACATTTTCTCTTGAAGAATTAGGCAGTTCAATACCAATGGTATTTCTACCAGGGATGGTTGCTATCCTAGCTGACTCAGAACTTGTATTTCTTGCTATGTCATCTGAAAGATTTATTATTTTTGAAACTTTTACTCCAGCGGCTGGCTCGAACTCATTTAAAGTGACAACAGGACCATGGCTTACTTTTTTTATATTTCCATTTACACCAAAATCTAAAAGAATTTTTTCTAAAAATTCAGGATCGTTATTTTCATTATTATTTGAATTTTCTCTCTCTTTTTTTGAAGGAATTTTTAATAATTCGATTGATGGTAGAACAAATTTAGTTTTGCTATGAGATGTACTTGTTTCTGCTTTTATAAAAGGTAAATCTTCTTGTATTAAATTTTTAATTTCATCTTGTGGAATGTATTCATTAATTATTTCACTCTTATTAGTATAATTTTTGGTATCTTTTCTAATAAGGAATTGAGTAATTTTCTTTATCGAATGAATGAAATTTTTGATGTTAAAATTTATACTAATTAAAAATAATATAGTTACTAATAAGATAAAAAAATAATAAAAAAAAGCCTGATATGAATTAATTATATTATTTAAAAAAGTTATATTGATATAATTTCCAATAAATCCACCATTTCCATTTATGTAAAAATTAAATGTATTGTCATAATAAAAATTTAAAAATAACGATCCAAATAAAATATATAGAATTATGAAAAATGAATTTTCTATTAATAAGAATATTTCTTTTTTTCTGAAAATATTGATACCAGTAAAAATATATGTAAGTGGTATTAAGTATGCGACTAACCCAACAGATTGGAAAAAAAGATCAGATATATAACTTCCATAAAATCCTAATATATTTTTAATTTCCACATTCTTTGGAAAAATAAAATTTGGGTCTTCCGGAGAATAAGAAATTAAAGAAATTAAAAGTAAAATACCAAAGCAAAAAATAAAGATTCCAACAATCTCTATTAATCGCTTAATAATAAAAATTAATACTGAATTTCCCAGTTTTTTTATATCCATATTTGATGAATCAAATTTACCACTTTGTATCATCTAATTTTTATTGTTAAAATTAAAATTATTATGAAAGTTTCTATATTGGGAAATGGGCTAACTAGTTTAACATTGGCGAAGTCGTTGACCAACCAAGGTATTAAAGTTGATATTTTTTCTGATCAAAAGATCCAAAAAAACAATAAGATTCAAACTCTTGGGATTTCTAAAGCAAACATAGATTTTTTTAATGAAAATATTTTGAATATTGAGAAGTTTCTATGGAATGTTGATAAAATTGAAATCTTCAGTGAAAGCCTAGAAAATGAAAAACTATTAAATTTTACAAATTATAAAAAACCACTTTTTTCAATAATTAAAAACTTTGAATTATATAATTATTTACTGACATCTTTGAGTAAAGATAAGTTAATAAAATTTAAAAAAAAAATTGACTATAAAAATTTAATTAAGAATAATTATAAACTTATATTTAATTGTGATTTTCATCATTCGATTTCTAAAAAATTTTTTTATAAAAAAATCGACAAAAATTATAATAGCTTTGCACATATCTCAACTTTTAAACATACAAAATTATTAAATAACAATATTGCATATCAAATTTTTACAAAGCAAGGTCCTATTGCTTTTTTGCCTATTTCAGCGACAGAAACTTCTGTTGTTTATTCTATTAAAGGTAAAAAAAATATAAATCTTAAAAATTTGATAATAAAATATAATACAAAGTATAAGATCTTAAAAATAAATGAGTGTTTAAGTTTTGAGCTTAAATCATCTAACTTACGGTCATATTACTATGAAAACATAATTGCCTTTGGTGATTTACTTCATAAAATACATCCTCTTGCAGGGCAGGGTTTTAATATGACTATCAGAGATATAAAAAAAATACTTGAGTTAATTAAATTTAAAAAAGAACATGGACTGGATTTAGATATCTCTATTTGTTCAGATTTTGAAAAAAAAACTAGAACAAATAATTATCTTTTCTCATCTGGTGTTGATTTTATTTATGAATTTTTTAATTTCGAAACTAAAATTAATAATAATAACTTAAGTAAATTTGTAAAATTTTTAGGTAAAAATAAAAAAATAAATGATTTGTTAACTAAATTTGCTGATAAAGGAATAGTAATTTAAACTATTGAATTGTTGTATTGTTATATTGATCAAACGAGTAAGTTGTTAATATTTCAGCAATTTTTGTTTTTCTAACATTCAAATTTTTAGCTTCCAGAAGAACCTGTTTTTCTTCGATAGTAAAAGGGGAGGCCATAGCTAAAGCATTAATAGTTTCATCCAAACTTTGTTTTTCTAACGCCTTCCAATTAATTATGAATCCTCTTTTTTCAAATAGAGATTTTAAATCTTTAAAAATTAATTCTAAATCAGAAAATTTGATATCCTCTTTTTTATTTTCGAGGTCTTCAAAATAACTTTCAAAATTAATTTCACATTCTCTATATTTTTTACTTGATTGAATTTCTTTTTGTATTTTAAATCTGATAATGCCTTTGAGTTCAATTAGATATCTAGAGTTCTCAGTTTCCTTAAAGCTTGTAATTTTTCCCATACAGCCAATTTCATGTAATTGAGGTGTATCATCACTACTATTTTTTAATAATTTTGGTTGTATCATGCCGACTAATTTATTGGATTTCATGCTGTCATTTATCATGTCAATATATCTAGGCTCAAAAATATTTAATGGCACTGTTGTTTTTGGAAATATTATAAAGTTGCTTAGTGGAAAAACAGCCAACTTTTTTGGTAAATTATCTTTTTTCATGATGATTAAAATATATCATATTTAATATTGCTTGAATTAAAAAAAATGACTATTTATACTGTTTTAATTGCGGGCATAGCTCAGTGGTAGAGCGTCTCGTTGCCAACGAGAAGGTCGAGGGTTCGACCCCCTTTGCCCGCTCCAGTTTATGAATGATTTATTAAATAAAAAATGTTTACCCTGTGAAGGTGGAGTTATCCCGTTCGATATTTCTGAGATTCACAAATATCAAAAAAAAATTGATGGTTGGGAAATAATTAAAAATGAAAAAAATATCTACTTCTTAGAAAAAAAATTTAATTTTAAAAATTTTTTAGAAAGTCAAAAATTTGTAAATGAAGTTGGAAAAATTTCTGAGGAGGAAGGACATCATCCCGATATTTCTTTTGGTTGGGGTTATGCTAAGATAAATATAACAACTCACGCAATAGAGGGCTTGTCTGAAAATGATTTTATTTTAGCTGCAAAAATTGATCAAAAAACTAATGTCTAAAATGCCTAGTTTTGGAAAAAACTAAAACAGTTTTTGTTGCGTTTGCAAATTTTATAATCTCTTTATCTCTAATTGATCCTGCAGGTTGAATTACAGCAGTAACTCCCGATTGAATAAGTTTCTCGATACCATCTACAAAAGGAAAAAAAGCATCTGAAGCTGCAACAATTTCATTTTTTGTTTCTACAAATTTTTTCATTTTATCGATAGCGATTTTACAACTATCAAGTCTACTTGGTTGACCTGATCCAATACCTATAGTTGAATGATTGCTAGCAAGAACAATTGCATTTGATTTTACATAACGGCAAATATTAAAAGCAAATATTAAATTATCTAATTGTGACTTACTTGGTTTTTTTTTAGAAACAATTTCGAAATTTTTACGTAAAAATTCTTTTTTATCCTCAGATTGTATTAACATAGAGTCATTAATAGAATTAAATCTTAAAATTTCATTTAGTTCAAAATTTGAAGAATCTATTAATCTTAAATTTTTTTTAAGTTTTAAAACTTGAAGAGCTTTATTTTCAAAACCGTTAGCAATCACTACCTCAAAAAATATTTTATTTAATTCTAATGCTAAAGATTTAGTAATCTTAAAATTACATGAAACAATGCCCCCAAAAGCGCTTATGGGATCACACGCTAAAGCATTTTTATAACAAGCAATCTTATCTTTTAATACTGAAACACCACAGGGATTAGCATGTTTAATAATAACAACACCCTTATTTTTGGGAAGAGACTTGGATATAGTTAAAGCAGAAAAAATATCATTATAATTATTATAGCTTAATTGTTTTCCGTGTATCTTATTTATATTTAACCTTGAATTTTTTGAATATAGAGCACTTTCTTGATGAGGATTTTCTCCATATCTTAATTTTTCAATTAAATTTCCATAAATAATTTTTTTAATGGGAAAATTAATATTTGAAACCTTATTAAAATAGTTTGCTATCACGGAATCATAATAGGCTGTTTCAGTAAATGCTTGTTGAGACATATTTTTTCTAAAATTTAATGTTGTAGAGCCTTTGTAAGTATTTAATTGATTGATAAGTTCGTTGTATTGCTTAGCAGATGTAATGACTGTAACGTCATTATAATTTTTTGCTGCAGCTCTTACCATGGTAGGCCCACCCACATCTATATTTTCAATAATTTTATCGTGATTTTTTGTTTTTTTTAACGTTAGTTCGAAAGGATAAAAATTAACAATTACTAAATCAATATTTTCAAATTTATTTACTTTTAAATCCTTAATATGTGATTTATTTTTTCTTTTATTAAGAATTCCAGCGTGAATTTTGGGATGTAAAGTTTTAACTCTACCATCGAGAATTTCATTAAAACCAGTAAAATCTGAAACCTCTAAACATTTAAATTTAAGTTTTTGTATTTCTTTAAAAGTTCCGCCAGAACTAATTAATTTAACGTTATTTTTTTTTAAAACTTGTAAAAGCGGTTTTAAATTTGATTTATCTGATACAGATATTAAAGCTGAATTTATTTTTTTCATTATATTTTTTTAATTTCCCACTTAATATTTTGTGTCTGATTATTCGTAATACCCGTTATAAAAATATTTTGGTTTTCAGAATATAAATTTTTATTACCGAAATACAAACCATTATCAATATTTATATCATAATTATCACATGTAAATTTCCATCCTTCATCACGTAATTGTATTAGGATAGTTTTATTGTCTTGAGTTTTCATCAATTTAACACCAGGCTCCACATGAAATCGAATGTCAAATTTATAATTGTAATTTGTTTTTTTTCTTATTATTTTATCAATACCTATGAAAGACATTTCTTCAGGGTAAAACTCAATTTCTCTCTCATGTATCGAATTATATTTTTTTAAGTATCCATCATGAGATGCATTCATCCTCCAATAATTTTTATTAAAAGTAGAATTTTTTTTAATAATTTTTATTCCTTTTTTAACAAAATAAGCGTTATTAATTTGTTTAAATTTACATGATGAATTATCGTCAATAATTAAAGTATTTTGTGTTGCTGATGATTTTGATAATTGATTTAATTTATTGTTATTTTTTTTATAATATCCACAATTAGTAATTAATTTTTTTCCATTAGAAATAATTTCAAAAGATAAAGTACCTGACTGATAATCTTTTGTATATTTTAAATTCGGTGTGGATCCAGCATCCATGGCTAAACAAATTTTTTTATTTTTAAAAACTATGTAACCACCAAACTCTTGATTATCATTTTTGAATTTATAACCTAATCTTTTTAAGTAATTATCAAAATTTATATTGTTAGATTTATTGTTTCCATTGAATAAGAAATTATTATCTGGGTTTTCATTAAAAAATGCATAACCTTGTCCAAGATAATAAATAGTTTCATCTATGTGTTCAGGAATATTAATTTGAGATTCTTTAAACCATTCCCGTATTAGAATAAAGTACTTCAGGTAAAAGATTAATTGTTTAATGCTTCTTGATTTTGGGAAGCCATGATTATCTAAGGTTAGTTTAGATATTTTTTTAAGTAAAGAAGAAGCGAATGATAAATAATTTTTTTCATTTTGGTAGCATAGCCCAACTAGGATAATTGATGCACATCCTATTAGTTTATCATCCAATAATTCTGATCTATTAATTTCATTAATAAGATGATTGGTTTGTTTTTGTATAATTCTATTAAATTCGTTTTTATAATTATTATTACTTCCTTCGTATGTAATATTATGACAAGATAACCATGAAATAATTCTTTTTGCAGTTAGGTCAAATTCCCAACTTTTATTATTATATTTATCATTGTTGTTAACCCAATTTGAAATTATTGATTGCATGGTCTGTTTGGAAGATTTTAAATCTAAACTGAAAAACCAATAAAAACTATTTAAACTTTTATATTCTTTTTGACTTAAATTTTTATCATTCCAAATTTCATTTACCGAAAAATCCTCAATTTTAATTTTTTTTTTTTGATAATTAATTAAGGAGGAAAGTAAGTGGGGACTAGGTTTGTAGATAAAATTATTACTATAAATTTTGGAGATTTTTTTATCGTAAAATTTTGAATTTAAATATAATTTACGTAATTGATTTAAAAGATTAAAAAAAAATCGATTTATATAAATCATGAAATTATTTTGATTTTAATAATTCAATATTCTTTTTAATATCTCCATTATTACTTTTAAAAATTGTAGTGCCTGATACTAAAATATTTGCACCAGCTTCTATTACTGTTTTTGAATTTTCAAAATTAATTCCACCATCAATTTCTATATCAAAATCTATTTTTTTTGCTTTTTGAATTTTTTTTAATTCTTTTATTTTTGATAAAACTTCAGGCATGAATTTTTGTCCACCAAAACCTGGATTTACACTCATTATGAGAACTAAATCAATTTGATCTAAAACATCTAGAATAATATCAATTTTAGTTTCAGGGTTTAAAGATACTCCAACTTTTTTTTTTAATTCTTTGATTTTCGAAATTGATGAATTTAGATTATCGGTTGCTTCAGGATGAATTGTGATTATATCTGCACCAGCATCTGAATATGCTTCAATATACTTGTGAACTGGTGAAATCATTAAATGTACATCAAATAATACATTAGAATGTTTTTTCAAAGCTTTGATCACTGGTGGGCCAATTGTTAAATTTGGAACAAAGTGACCATCCATAACATCTACATGTATCATGTCAGCACCAGCATCCTCTAATTTCTTTATTTCTTGCCCAAGTTGGCTGAAGTCAGCTGAAAGTATTGAAGGTGAAATTTGTATTTTTTTCATTGATAACTAGTTTTACTAGTATCAATTTTTAAAAATTAATTGAATTAAAAAATTGGTAAATTTGTCTCGAAATTTCACTTTCCAATGGAAAAGACAGCATGCCCATTACAGAATAACCTAAAACCCATGGCATTAAATAAAATCTTATCATAAAGAAAAACCAAGCCACATATAATGGTACTAATGGTTGGATTATAAATGATGGTGTTAGAGGTTTAAAAATCCTAATTAATGGATTGGTAAATTTAACAAAAACTTTCATAAAAAAGAATTGAGAGTCCTCTTTTTGGAAGAAGTTCATTGCAACTCTTCCAATTAAAGTCCACATAATTACTCCTAGAATATAGTCAATTATATAAACTAGAGGATGAAAATTGGCAGACATTTAGAATTTATATTAGAAAAGATAAAAAATTAAAAGGGGCGAAATAAATCGCCCCTTAAGTTAATATTTTTTATTGTTTGCCAAGGATCGTTCTACCAGATGGTACACGAACCTCATCAACCATTTTTTGTGTAGCAGCATTTGGAGCTGAAGTAATTAAACTTACAACTACCATAGATACTAAACTAACTGCAGATCCGAAGATACCAAACGTTAACTGAGTGATACCTAAGAAGCCACTTCCACCATTTCGTACCCAAATTAGGTAACCCATACCAGAAGCAAGTCCTAAAGCCATACCAGCTATAGCACCTTCTTTGTTAGCTCTCTTCCACCATACACCAAGTACAAGTGGGAAGAACAATCCAGACATCGCAAAGTCAAAAGCCCAGATTACTGAACCTAAGATACCTTGAATCTCCATTGCCGCAATAGTTGCTCCAGCAAAACCGATTACTACAAGTAAAACCCTTGCAACAACTAGTCGTTTTGCAGTCTCTGCTTTTGGATCAATGATCTTGTAGTACAAGTCATGTGATAAAGCATTTGCAATCGCTAGAATCAAACCATCGGCTGTTGACATGGCAGCAGCCATACCTCCAGCAGCAACCAGACCTGAGATTACGTATGGTAATCCAGCTATTTCCGGTGTCGCTAACACAACGGCTTTACCACCCATGAAAAACTCATTCAACTCAAGAGTTCCATTTCCGTTAAAGTCGCTTACAAACATTAAGTTTGCTTGGTTCCAGTTTTGATACCAATCTATCGCCTGAACTTCTGCAATTGATTTACCGATAATACCTGTTGGTAATGACGGGTCAATCAATGACAATTTAGAAAGTGTCGCTAACATTGGAGCAGAAGAATAAAGTAGGAAGATAAAGAATAAAGACCAACCTACTGATTTTCTAGCTGCTTTTACACTTGGAGTAGTGAAATATCTCATCATCACGTGAGGCAATGAAGCTGTTCCCATCATCATCGCTAGTGCTAATGAAATAAATGCCCACGGTGTAGCGTTAACCGCTGAGTGAGCTTTAGTTATTCCAGCTAATCCTTTTGGTACATTCGCAAGATCAGCAGCAGAGTTTTTCACAAAACCAAACTGTTGTTCTAATTCACCAATTCTAGCCACTTCATCAGCTAACATAAAGTGAGGGAAGAAACCCGCACCCATTTTGTTACTGATCCAGAATACTGGAAGTAAGTAAGCTATAATTAGTACAATGTATTGTGCAACCTGTGTCCAAGTTACTCCTCTCATACCACCTAACATTGAACATAGTAAGATACTTACTAATCCAACATATACTGCGTATTGGAATGGAATATCAAGAGCAACAGATGCAATAGTACCTGTAGCGTTTATTTGTGCAGTCACATAAGTAAATGAAGCAACAGTTAAAACTATTACTGCAAGTAACCTACTTAGATTACCACCATATCTTGTACCTATGAAATCTGGAACTGTGTAACAGCCAAATTTTCTTAAGTATGGTGCTAATAAAGATGCAACTAATACATAACCACCAGTCCAACCAACAAGTAGTGCCATGTATCCGTAGCCTTTAAAGTAAATACCACCTGCCATTGCAACAAACGAAGCACCAGACATCCAGTCTGCTGCAGTCGCCATTCCATTGAACACGGTAGGTACTTGTCTTCCAGCTACGTAATACGCATCTGCTTGCGCTGTACGTGATAGCCAACCGATTATTGCGTAGATGGCTACTGTGAAGGCCACGAAACAAATACCGATTGTTTTCGCAGTCATACCCATCTGCTCGCAAATTGCCATAATGATTATGAAAGCTAAAAATCCACCTGTGTAGATTCCATAAACCCTAGGCAAGTTATCTATAAAATTACCTTTCATTAGTCGTCCCCTCTTTCTGAAAAGCCGAATTCTTCATCGATTTTTTCTTGTCTATTCGCAAACCAGAAAATTAGGATTACGAAGATTCCAAGAGATCCCTGACATGTAAACCAATATGTCCATGGATAACCGAAAGGTCCTGTGACCTCATTCATTTCAGCTCCGAATAAGAAGATGCCAATCGAGAATACAAACCAGATTGCTAACGTAACGAATAGCAAATTCCTGGTTTTTTCCCAGTGTTGTTCTTGTTTTGACATTTATACCTCTCTCTTTTTAGTTATAACTGGCGAAAACCATAACCATTATGAAACAGATTTAAAGTGTTAAAATTGTACATAAAATAGGATTTTTTAAGGTATAAATGAGAAAATTAAGGATTTTATGGCAAAATATAAATTAACCTGGAAAGATTTATCTTGGAATGATTTCAAGATTTACCTTTTTGCATTATTTAAAGCTTTCTTGCCAAAGAAAAAAATTGGCAATTTAGACGAACTTGAAAATTTTATACAGACAAAATCAGCATGGGTATCACAAGTGACACTCTATGGATATTTAAAAACTAGAATGGGAACAAGATATGTTCTTCATTTTGAAAATGAAAAATTTATGGAATCTGTAAATCAAGCTAAGTGGAATATTTATTCAGTTGCACTTCAGGATTTAACTTTTTTTACATTTTCTTATTTGAAAAAAAATTTAAATTATGAAGATACAGAAAAAGCAAAAGAAATTTTTTTTAAAATTTTAGATGATGAGACTTCAAATAAAATGCCCTTAGATTTAATTGAAGAAACAAAAAAAAATTTTAATGAGAGATTTCAAAAAACAAACTGGGATAATTATTATAATGATCTTCCATTTAATCCTAGTGCTTTAACATTATTTAAATGGGCGCCCATAGCTGATGAATTAAAAACATTAGATCGAAAAATTGTTCTGAATTCAATGATTTTGAAATGGGATACTGTTAAAAAAGAATTTCAAGAAAGAATAAACTTTTAAATATTTTTTCTATTTTCAACAAGGCTAGTTACAACACTTGGGTCTGCTAAAGTGGTTGTATCCCCCAATTGATCATGTTCATTAGCAGCAATCTTTCTTAAAATTCTTCTCATAATTTTTCCAGATCTTGTTTTTGGAAGTCCAGGTGAAAAATGAATAAGGTCAGGCGTAGCTAACGGACCAATCTGCTTTCTTACCCAAAGTTTTAAATCCCTTTCTAATTCACCAGTCTCAGCCTCGCCAGCATTTAATGTCACGTAGCAGTATAAGCCGTTCCCTTTGATATCATGAGGATATCCAACAACTGCAGCTTCAGCCACTTTTGGATGAGCAACAAAAGCACTTTCAATTTCTGCTGTACCCAGATTGTGGCCTGAAACAATAATTACGTCGTCTACTCTACCAGTAATCCAATAATATCCATCTTTATCTCTTTTACATCCATCCCCAGTAAAGTATTTTCCATCGAACTGAGAAAAATAAGTATCTATAAATCTTTGATGATCACCATAAACTGTTCTCATTTGACCAGGCCAAGATTGAGCAATACAAAGTCTACCTTCTCCAGCTCCTTTAATTTCTTTTCCATCTTTATCTAATATGGCTGGTTTAATTCCATAAAAAGGTTTTGTTGCAGAGCCTGGTTTAAGAGGTATTGCACCAGTCTGAGGTGCAATCAAAATTCCTCCAGTTTCAGTTTGCCACCATGTATCAACAATAGGACATTTGGAATTTCCAACAGTTTTATAATACCACATCCACGCCTCAGGATTTATAGGCTCACCAACAGTACCTAGTAATTTTAAAGATTTTCTTGAAGTTTTATTGACGGGTTCATCACCCTCTCTCATTAAGGCCCTAATAGCAGTTGGTGCAGTATAAAAAGTATTTACTTTAAATTTATCAACAATTTGCCACCACCTAGAACTATCTGGATAATTTGGTACACCTTCAAACATAATAGTAGTTGCCCCATTAGATAGTGGTCCGTAAATTATATAACTGTGACCTGTAACCCAGCCAATGTCTGCTGTGCACCAATATATATCTTTCGGTTTATAATTAAAAATATACTGATGGGTCATTGATGCATAAACCATATATCCCCCAGTTGTATGCAAAACTCCTTTTGGCTTACCAGTTGAACCAGAGGTATAAAGAATAAATAGTGGATCTTCAGCATTCATTTCTTCTGGTTCACAATGATTTGAAACATCTTTAATTAAATCATGATACCAAACATCCCTGTCGTTATTCCAAAAAACATAATTTCCTGTTCTTTTAACAACAATG
This sequence comes from uncultured Pelagibacteraceae bacterium, assembly GCA_902573585.1. Lineage (GTDB taxonomy): Bacteria > Pseudomonadota > Alphaproteobacteria > Pelagibacterales > Pelagibacteraceae > Pelagibacter. The sequence goes on along the minus strand of CACGKH010000004.1, from coordinate 5,455 downwards.
CATTTTTTCACGTCAGGACAACTTGCTAGAGCCTCATCAGTTGTTGCCTTTAAAGGTATAGTTTTTCCTCCTCTTACACCTTCATCAGCTGTTATGATATACTCAGATTTACAGTCATTTACTCTTCCAGAAATAGATTCAGCTGAAAAACCTCCAAAAATTATAGAATGAATTGCTCCAATTCGCGCACATGCTAACATTAAAATTGCTAACTCTGGGATCATAGTTAGATATATTGTAACTCTATCTCCCTTTTGAATTCCAAGTTTTTTCAAACCATTAGCTGCCTTAGAAACTTTTTGATGAAGCTGTTTATAAGAAATTTTTTGTGTATCTTTAGGATCATCTCCAACCCAAATAATAGCAGTTTTATCTTTTTTATCTTTTAAATGTCTATCAATACAGTTCGCTGAAGCATTTAGCGTTCCATCTTCATACCATTTTATCTTAACTTCTTCTTTGCTATATTTAACATCCTTAATTTTTTTGTAAGGTTTTATCCAAGAAATTCTTTTTCCTTCTTTTTTCCAAAACGCATTATTATTTTTTATAGATTCATTATATTTGTTTTGATACTGAGATTTATTAGCAATACTATTTTTAATCCATTCTTGTTTAGTTTTAAAAATTAATTCGGAAGATGTATCTTTTTGATTTTTTTTATTTTCTGAGCTTTTTTTTGTTTTTTTTCCTTTTTTTGAATATTTTTTATTACTTTTAATTCTTTTTATTAATTTTTTTCTTTTTAAGGGTTTCTTTTTTATTTTGACCCTTTTCTTTTTAAAAGGTCTTCTTTTAGTTTTTGGTTTTTTCTTTTTTTTTGGCATAAAGTTAAATCTTACCTATCTTATTTAAAATTTTCCAGCTTTTAGAGTCCACTGGCATTACAGATAATCTACTTTGCTTAATTAATGATAAGTGGCTTAATTGCTTATTTTTTTTAATTTCTTCAAGAGTTATAGGTTTTTTTAGCTTTTTGATAAATTTTACATTAACAGCCACAAACCGACCAGATTGGTCTGTTTTATCCAAGTAATACTCTTTTATCACCTCTACAATGCCGACGATTTCTTTACCAATATTTGAATGATAAAAAAAACATTGATCACCTTTCTTCATTGTTTTTAAATTTTTTGCCGCCTGATAATTTCTTACTCCATCCCATGATGCACCTTTCTTTCCAGCTTTTTTTTGTTGATCTATTGACCAAACATCTGGTTCAGATTTCATTAACCAGTACTGCATCTAATTGTTTCTCCAATGTTTACTTATTTTTTGACTCATCTTCATTTCGTTTTGCGCCATTTTTATAAAACACGTACCCCACAACGTACCCCGCATTTAAATTTATTAATTAAAAAGCTCAACTGTTTTTTGAAAATTATATATTCTTTTATCAAATCTAATGTCACTTAATTTTATTGATCTAATTAAATATAGACCATCCAATGATTTGACTCTACTTAATGCAACATAAGTCATGCCATGCGCAAATGCACCAGTATCAAGATCAATTATAGCTTTCTCAAAAGTTTGACCCTGACATTTATGTATAGTTGCAGCCCAGCATAATTTTATTGGATATTGTTCAAAAGTACCAATTACTTTTGGTTCAAACTTACCGTCTTTAAGATTATAATCATATTTTTCCCATAAAACTTTTTCGACTTGAAAAGATCTTTTTCCAACTTTTACAAAAATTTTATCTTTTTCTAATTTATCAACAAAACCTATTGTGCCATTCACCCATCTTTCGTTGGGGTCATTTTTTGTTAACATTATTTGAGCTCCAACTTTAAGTTTCAGATTTTTTTCACTCATCATATCACCAGGTTTAAATGCACCAGTAACTTTTCCTAAATATGAAAATTCACGAGAATTAATACTTTGAAGTTTTTTATGATTAACAGCAAATGTTTTTCTATTTGTTGGAGCTAGCAAGACTAAACCATCTTTTAGTTCTTGTTCTCCAGTAACTCTATTTTTGAAATAATCCAAAACATCATTTGTTATTTGATTTCTTCTTATATTTTCTAATTTTTGAATAAATTGAGTATCTTTTTGTCTAAATATTTTTTCAAATTCAATTCTCTTTGGGTTCAGTATTTTAAACCATTTTGAATTATAAAAAAAATTTCCTTCTGGATACATTTTGTCCAAAACTTCTTTTTCTTTACCTTTTGCAATAGGTGATAATTGAAATACATCACCAACAAACAACATTTGAACACCGCCGAATGGTAAGTCATTTTCTCGATTAACTTTTAAGGATCTATCTATTGCATCCATTAAATTTGGGTTAACCATTGAAACTTCATCGATGATTAGAGTATTCAAGGATTTCAAAAAATCTCTTTTACGTAAAATTTTACAATCTTTTCTTTTCAATATGTGATGAGGATATCCAAAGAAAGAATGTATTGTTCTACCTCTACATTTGATTGAAACTATACCGGTATAGGCAAGTATCATCACATTTTTTTTAGTGTTTAGCCTAAAATATTCTACGAAAGTTGACTTGCCTGTACCTGCTTTACCTGTCAAGAAATATGATTGTTTTGAGCTTTCTAAACTAGATCTTAATTGTTTAAATTGTTTTGATTCATAAAAATTTTTAGGAAGTACAGTACCTAAGTCAAATTGAGTGACGTAGTTCATATTAATTTAATCAGATAATAATTTGTAAGTTAAAAATGATAATTCAAGTATGATTAAAACCTCAATCATTTGTTCTTATTTCTTGTCTCATTATTTATTTTTTCTCCATAATCTTTTATTTTTTGATGTTCAGCTTTTTCAGTTTTATTTTTTTTAAATGCTTTTACACCAAGAAATCCTACAACAGCGCCAATACCTGCTAAAACTATTCCTCCATTAAGAGCAACACCTATACCAACTATTTTTCCTGCAACACCAAGAGAACCTCCTAATGCAGCTCCAATAGCTCCACCACCTATTGCACCAATTCCTTCTTTAGTTGCTACTATTCCTGTTGCTTTGCCCACAGGTGATTTTTTTAACTCATCAAGTTTTCTCATAGCCTCTTCTTTTCTAGCCAAAGCTTCTGCTTCTTTTCTTTGTCTTTCAGCTTCTTCTCTTTCTATTCGTTTTTTTCTTTCTTTTTCAGCGCTAAAGGCAGAAATTATAAAAATAATTAAAATTAAATTTATTATAATTGGTCTAGCTAAGTTTAATATTAATCCAATTTTATCATCGGGATATTTAGTTCTAAATTCTAAAAAATTTTCATACTCGTAAGGTATATAAAACGCAGCAAATATTAATGATATAACAATAAATATAACTGGAACTTTGGGTCCTAGTTTTTTCGACTAATTTTCCTATTAGGGTAATTTTTGCAATTTGTCTAATTATCCAATTCATCTGATATTAAAATAAATTTAGCACAAATAATCGTACCCCACAATGTACCCCACATTTACGTTTATTAATCAGCTTTAATCAACATTTTTAATTGTAAAGATAAGGTAAAGGTTAGTGGGAGTCAGTGGAGTCTTATCGATGTATCACAAGTGTTGGTTTAAGTAACCAATATTGCATCAATTTATCCTAAATATAAATTTCATCTTTAAAATTTCTTAGAAAAACTAACTTATTGTTTTTTAAGATATATAGTTTTTTAGTTTTTACATCAATGATACTGAATGCAAAATCTTTTTTTCTTCTTCTAATTCCCATTTTTTTTTCATCAAATCGATCAAGTTCATAAATCTTCTTTAATGTAAATTTCTGTCTATTAGAAATGTTATCAGGATGATCAATTACTGGCTTTGTGAAAATCCAAAATTTACATCTACAGTAACTTTTGTCTAGCCAATAAGTTTTTATATTTTTTAAATTATCTTTAATGTTATTAAAGGTATAGTCCAGCGTTTGATCATCTGGACTCTTAGGATATAAGGATATATTTTTTTTCCATTCATTTAAAATTTTTTTTGAAAGCTTAGATTTTGAGTGAAAACTTACACCACCCGACGAATATAACTGTGTAACCGAGTCGTTAAAGTAATCTATACTATGAGTTCTTTTATAAAATGTATAAATTTTTCCATTAATTGTAGCCTTAACTGGTTGAAAGGCATCATTATCCTTGTCTTCAAACCAATTATAAACTGCAAAATCTATTTTATTTTTTTCGATGTAAAAAATTTCCTTTGGCTTTTCCTTAAAAACCATATCAACATCCACATATAATACGGAAGAATTAAAGTTATCAATACAATTTAATATTAAATTTGGTTGACTGAAAGAAATGTCATTAATTCCCTTAATGCTTTTTGAGAAATGTACGTTGGGGATTTTGAAAATTTTATAACTTAAATCAAAATTATTCAAAGATTTAATAAGTCTGTTAGCTTTATCAATATAACTTTCTGTAAAGAAGCTAATTATTATAAAATTATTCTTATTATTTATATTTTCTTTATATAACCCTTTTAACATGATTAAAAATTTTAAATTTTAACGCCGGCTCCTTTCATTAACTAATATCGCTTTTATTTTATATTTTTATTATCATAATTTTACTCCTGCTCCTTTAAGAAAGGCTGCAGTTTCATCTAAAGGCCATCTAGGCTTAGCAGGAAAATCAAGATCATTAAATTGTTTCAATTTATATTTTTCTAAACCAACCATTGCTATCATTGCTCCATTATCACCACACAATTCTAGTGGGGGAAACACACAAATATAATTTTCTTCATTACACAAATTTTTTAACATAGACCTTATTTTTTTATTTGCGGCAACTCCTCCGGCTACTACAAATATTTTTTCTTTTGGCTTATTCTGTTTTTCAAATTCTTTAAATGCAATTTTGGTCTTTTTGCATAATATTTCTTCAATTGTTTTTTGAAAAGATGCAGCGAGATCAAATTTTTCTTGTTCAGTCTTAATATTTTTAGTTATTTTTAAAATTGCAGTTTTTAGACCAGCAAATGATAAATTGCATCCACCTCTATTAAATATTGGTTTTGGTAATTCATATTTATTTGGATCACCTTTTTCTGCTAAAATTTCAATTTGTGGCCCGCCAGGAAATTCTATTCCTAAAAGTTTTGCAGTTTTGTCAAAAGCCTCACCTAGCGCATCATCAATAGTTGTTCCAAGTCTTTTATATTTTCCAAGATCTTTGACATTTAAAAATTGTGAGTGTCCACCTGAAATTAATAAAAGTAAGTATGGATAATTTAATTTTGAATTAAGTTTTGGACTCAATGCATGACCTTCAAGATGATTAACAGCTATAAAAGGTTTATCTAGAGCAGATGCGAAAGCTTTACCAAAACTTAAACCCACAGATAAACAAACAATTAAACCTGGACCCGCAGTTGAAGCAACTGCATCAATTTCGTCAATTTTCCGTCCACTATCATCGATAGCTTTTTGAACAATCCAATCTATTTTTTCAACATGTGATCGTGCTGCTAATTCT
>CACGKH010000003.1 GCA_902573585.1 uncultured Pelagibacteraceae bacterium | reverse complement strand
AAGATTTTCAAGAAATATATAAAAAAAACTTAATTAAAGAAAACAAAATAAAAAAAAAAATTAAAGCTGTTGTTGCTTGTGGGAATGGAACAGCTGGAATTTTTGCACCTGAAATATTAAGAGGAATAGGTTGTGATGTAATCGAATTAGATTGTAATTTAGATTGGACATTTCCAAAATACAATCCAAACCCAGAGGATTTGGAAATGCTTCATGAAATTACAAAAGCAGTAAAAGAAAATAAAGCAGATATTGGTTTTGGTTTTGATGGTGACGGTGATAGAGTTGGAGTTATAGATGATAAAGGCAATGAAATATTTTCTGATAAGATAGGTTTATTAATTGCTAGAAATTTATCTGAAAAATATAAAAATTCTAAATTTGTTGTAGATGTAAAATCTACAGGATTGTATGTAAATGATGAAATATTAAATAAAAATAAATGTAAAACTATTTATTGGAAAACAGGTCATTCTCATATTAAAAGAAAAGTTCACTATGAAAAGGCACTAGCTGGATTTGAAAAAAGTGGTCATTTTTTCTTTAATCAACCGTTAGGTTATGGGTATGATGATGGAATTAATTCAGCAATTCAAGTTTGTCATTTATTGAACAATCAAAATAAAAAGATGAGTGAAATAATAAATGAACTTCCCAAAACTTTTCAATCACCAACTATGGCTCCTTATTGTAAAGATGAAGAAAAATATAAAGTTGTTGATGATTTAATAAAAGAGGTTGAAAAAATAAAAAAAGAAAAAATTAAGATTGATGAACAAGAGATAAAGGAAATATTAACTGTAAACGGTGTAAGATTTTCTTTTGATGATGGATCATGGGGTCTGATAAGAGCCTCTTCAAACAAACCATCATTAGTGATTGTTACGGAAAGTCCAACATCAGAAGAAAGAAAAATAAATATATTTAGATTTATTGATAGAATGATTCAAAAAACTGGTAAAGTTGGGGAATACGATCAAAAAATATAGTTAATTATTTTTATTTTCCTCATTTTCTATTTCAGTAGGTTCTGGATTAGTTCTACTAATTTTTTCCTCTGTTTTATTTTCTACCATTTGATCACTATAAAATTTTTTTATTAATGCTTCTTCTTTTTTTTGTTGATCTTGATCAAACTTATCTTCCCATTCTTTAATTCTACGATTTTCTTGCCTAATTCTCTCTTCTTCTTCTTCTTTTTGTTTTAAAGCTATTTGTTTTTCTTCTTCTATTCTCTTTTGTTTCTCTTCTTCTCTTCTCTTCTCTTCAGCTTTTTCTCTTTCTTCTTTTGCTAAATTAATTTTTTCTTGTTCAACAGCTTTTTGTCTTTCTTCTTTTAGTTTTAATTCTTCTTCTTTAGCTCTTTGTTCGGCTTGTTCATTAAGTAACTGTCTCTCAATTTCTTGCTGTCTTTCAGTCTCCAATTGTCTTAGTCTATTCTCTGTTTCTCTTAATTTTTCTTCCTCATATTTAAGTTTTCTAGCAGCTTCTCTAATTTTCTGCTCTTCATCCAATCTTTTTTGTCTTTCAATTTCTTTTAATCTATTTTGTTCTTGTCTTTCTTTCTCTTTTTCTTCTCTAATTCTCTTCGCCTCAACTAATTTTGCGTTGATTTCCTCTTGTTTAGTTTTAATCTTTTCTTCTCGTATTCTCTGTCTTTCAAGTATTTTTAATCTTAATTCTTCTTCTTTAAGTCTTCGTGTATCTTCTCTTAATTTTTTAGCCTCTTCATCTTTAATTTTTTGTTGCTCTATTTTAATCCTTTTAGCTTCTATTTTTCTTCTTTTTTCCTCATTTTTTCTTACTTTTTTTTCATTATCAATTATTAATTTTTTTTGAGCTTGGATTTGTTTTTTTTCTTCTTTTATTTTATTCAATTTTTCTTTTTGTTCATTTTTTTTTTGTTGATGAAGTTCTTTTTTTTCATCCAAAAGTCTTTTTTTTTGTAATTTAATTTTTTGTTTCTCTCTTTCTTTCTTTAGATTGGTATAATATCCACCAATTTTATTTTTTGTATTTTCAATGATATTAATAGGATTGATTTTAATTTTTTTTATGTTCAAATTTTTTGGAACAAAAGTTTGAATTTTTTTTAAAGCCTTATTTTTTTTTTTCTCTGCTTTTTTTGGGCTCATTCAAAAAGTTAACAATTTAAGTTTACTTGTAATATATGATTAGTGTTTATATTGAGTTTAAATTTCTAATTTTACGGGATAAATTTAATTTTATTCTAAAATACAATTTTTACGTGTAAATATATATTCTTAATATTAATTATTATTTATTCAAGAATCATGTAAGTGCTTTCTATAGTCTTATGTTTAAAAAATTTTTTTATTTAACTTGTTTTTTTTTACTTTCGAATTGTTCTATTCCTAACTCTGCATTTTTAGGCCCTATATATACTGGCGCAAAGACGGGAAGTGTATACCAAGCATCATTATCTTATGGTTCCAATAAATTAGTAAATCAGCTCAAATTAATCGATCCTAAGATTTCTAAAAATATACTTAAAAAGAAAAATCCTATCTTACCTGATATACCTTATGTTGATAAAGACCCAATTATTTTGGTAGCACATAAAGTTTATGATATTAAAATTTCTGATATTGTTGAGCCAGAACCTTTACCATAGAAAAATAAAATATTTTTTTCAACTAATAAGCGATTACTTTATTTTAGAGAATCGTTTAAAGTTTATTCAAGGGTGGTAGAGGGAGACTGAAGCCACCCCGTCCAACTTATAGTTTAAGATATTCTAATAAAAATTTACTCGCAATAATTATCAAAAAAATTCCAAAAAATTTACTTATTTTATTTTTATCTATTTTATGAACAGTTCTAGCGCCTATTCTTGCCATAAAAGTTGTAATTGGAATAAAAATCAAAAAAGCTGGGATATTTAAAAAACCAATGCTTAAAGGTAAGTTTGTTTTTAAATAATTGCCTGTAATTAAAAAACCAATTGCTCCAAATAATGCAATCAAAAAGCCAATAGCTGCAGCACTTCCAATAGCTTTATTAATTGAGTATCCAAAAAATTTTAAAATAGGAACATTCATGACAGCACCGCCTATTCCCATTGGAGCCGAAATAAAACCAACTATAAAACCCAGAATAACTTTTAAATGGAGTTTTATTTTAATCATTACTAAGTTTTCTTTTTCCTTAATTAATATTAGATAAATACCCAAAAAAAATATAACTATCGAAAAAAATAACACTAAAGATTTAGTTTTTAATGAAGCTGCAAATAATGTTCCAAATATCACTCCAAATATAACGTAAACTCCATAACTTTTAACAATATCAAAATCTACTGCTTTAAATTTATGATGAGTTAAAACTGAAACTGTTGATGTTGGAATTATTATCGCAAATGAAGTCCCAACAGCTAAATGCATTAAATATGCTTGATCAATACCTAATGACCCAAAAATATAATATAAAAATGGTACAGTAATTAAACCCCCTCCTATACCAAATAAACCAGCGACAAAACCTACTGGAATAGCCGTAAGCACCATTAATAAAATAAAATAACTATACTCGTTTCCAATTATTGAATTAAGCAGGTTGACCTACACTTGTATCAACATTGTTGTATTTAATTTTATCCATAATGTGATCAATTTTTTTAACATCTGCATCTCGTACACACATGTTTTCACTTAAATATCTTTTCCAATAACTTGCACCTGCTTGGCCATGAAACAAACCTATTGTATGTCTCATAATTTGATTCAACCTTGTGCCTTTCTTTAATTCATTCTTTATATAAGGAAGTAATTTTTCAATTACATCTTGTCTACTCGGAATATTATCATTTTTAAAAATTTCTTTTTCAATTTCGGCTAATAAATAAGGAGTATGATATGCCGCTCTTCCAATCATTACTCCATTAGTTTTTAAAAGATGAGATTTGATTTCTTCAACTGAAGTTATACCTCCATTAATTATAATTTCTTCTTTAGGAAAATCTTCTTTTAATTTGTATACATATTCATATTTTAAAGGTGGTATATTTAAATTCTGTTTCGGTGTAAATTTGCCTAACATAGCTTTCCTGGCATGGATAATAAATGTTTTAATTCCTGTTTTTTTTAAGATTGTAATAAAGTTATGTAAATTTTCATAATCCTCAACATCATCATATCCAATTCTTGTTTTGATAGTGACTGGTAATTTTGTTTTTGCTTGCATTTTACTTAAACAATCTGCTACTAAATTTGGTTCTTTCATTAAACAGGCTCCAAACTTATTTTTTTCAACTTTTTTACTAGGACAACCTAAATTTAAATTAATCTCATCATAACCAAAATCTTCACCAATCATTGAAGCTTCAGACAAGAGTTTTGGTGAAGAACCACCCAACTGAAGTGCAACGGGTTTTTCATTAATATTAAATTCTAATAATTTTTTTTTATCACCTCTATTAATTGCTTCATCAACTACCATCTCAGTATATAAAAGAGTATTTTTAGATATTAATCTTAAAAAAAATCGTTCATGACGATCTGTGCAGTCCATCATAGGAGCAACTGATACTTTCCTGTTCATGATTTAACTTTATATTATTTTTTTATGAGTTTGAAGCTTCTGAATCTTCAGTATTAACATCTGTTTCTTGATTTTCGTTTTCAGATACCTCTTCTAACGAAACATCACCTTGCTCGTTATCTGTTTCTTCTGGAGTTACTACATCAATATCAGGTTGGGCTGTTTGAGAAAGTTCAGCCAAATCTTCTTGAGAAACTTGTATTTTTTCAGGAGCTCTTCTTGCTCTTTTTGATGGTAATATAGGTGTGCCACTTTTTGAAATTTCTCCTTTATAAAGATTTTCAAAATCATCACCAATTACTTCATCTTCTTCTGATCCATCATCAATCTGTTCTACATGTTTACGTAACTTATAAACTGCACTTTCTGTTAATTCTGGAACTTTTACTTTTTCCTCAGCTATTTCTCTTAAAGCAATAACAGTGTTTTTGTCATTATCTTTATCTAATGTTGGTTCAATGCCTGAGTTGAGTTGTGTTGCTCTTTCTTTAGCAACTAAAACTAATTCATATGGACTATCAACTTTATCAATACAATCTTCTACAGTTACTCTTGCCATGCGGAGTATCTACACAGTGTATCAAAAAAAATCAAGGAGATTTTTAAACAAATTTTGGGTTAAGCTTGTTTCTTACAAAAAACAACAGGATCAAAGAGATAAAAATATAGATAAATGAAACTAGAGCGATTTGCTCAATAGAAAAACCTCGATCTATAAAAAAACCAAATAAAGCTGTTCCAAAAGCTGTTGAAAATACCATCAAAGCTGTGGTTAATGCTTTAATTGATCCAATATATTTTACTCCATAAATTTCAGCCCAAGTAGAAGAGCCTAATACATTTGCCAATCCATTAGAAACACCAATTAAACCAAGAAAAATAAAAGAAGTAATTGGATTATCAAAGTAAAATAAAACTAATGTAGATAATAATAAAGGTATATTCATGAAAATTAATAATTTTCTACTGGTAAATTTATCAATTAAAAAACCAGATCCTAATAAAGTTAACACAGACAATATTGAATAAACCATAAATGATTGAGCAATAACAAAAGTGCCCCAATCTTTAGCTTCTGTAATAAAAGATTGATAAACAAATACACCAGTTGCAATCCATGGCATTGCCAGCATATTTAAACAAACAATATAAAATCTATAATCTTTTAAAACCTCAATTCTTTTCCATTGTTTGATTTCTTTCATATCAGAATCATTTGTGCTTACTTGTTCTCTTGTATCAAAATCTAATTTATTAATTAAAAAGAATGAGGCTAATGGTAAAAAAATTAAGATTAAAATAGATATAATTATCCAAATATTTTGCCAAGCAATGATCGTAAGTAAATAAACTATTAATACAGGTAAAATAAACTCTGCTGTTGAAAGACCAAACCATCCTGCGCTAAGAGCTTTTCCTCTAGATTTGGTAAAGTATCTAGCAATTGTTGTTGTTGCAGTATGAGACATCAAACCTTGACCTGAAAATCTCATAAAAAAAACAGCAATAAATAGAAATGTAACTGAAGAAACTTTTGAGAAGAAAAAACATGAAAAAGACAAAAGCAAAGTTACATAAAAAGCAAATCTAAATATATTGATATCATCAATTTTTTTTCCAACCCAAATTAAAAGAAAACTACTTAGTAATGTTGCTGAGGCATAGATTGAGCCAAATTGTCCATGAGTTATAGAAAGTGTTTCTCTAATACTAGAATTAAACAAACCAAGAAAAAAACTCTGTCCAAAGCTAGAAAAAAATGTAAAGATAAAACCAAATATAATTACTTTTAAACTTAAACTATTAAACATAAAAAATTATGAGTTGTAATGTTGCTTTTATAGGTCTTGGTGTCATGGGTTATCCAATGGCTGGTTATATATCAAAAGGTGGTCACAATGTAACTGTTTTTAACCGAACAAAATCAAAAGCAGAAAAATGGATTAAAGAATACAAGGGTAAAATGGCAGAGACCCCTGCAGAAGCTGCGAAAGATGCAGAGTATATCTTTACATGTGTTGGAAATGATAATGATTTAAGAGAAGTTACTTTTGGTGACAATGGTGCATTTAAAACTATTAAAAAAGGTGCAATCTATATTGATAACACTACGGCATCTGCAACGATTGCTAGAGAAATTTATGAACACGCAAAAAAAAATGGATTTGGTGCGTTAGATGCTCCAGTATCTGGTGGACAGGCTGGTGCAGAAAATGGTGCACTAACAGTTATGATCGGTGGTGATCAAGCTGACTTTGATAAAGCAAAAGATAAAATTGATTGTTACAGTAAAAAAATGAAACTACTTGGTGAAGCTGGTTGTGGACAATTAGCTAAGATGGTTAATCAAATTTGTATAGCAGGTTTAGTTCAAGGATTATCTGAGGGAATTAACTTTGGAATGAAAGCTGGATTAAATATGGAGGATGTTATTGAAGTAATTTCAAAAGGTGCTGCTCAGTCTTGGCAAATGGAAAATAGATATAAAACTATGATTGATGATAAATTTGATTTTGGTTTTGCAGTTGATTGGATGAGAAAAGATTTAAAGATTGCAATGGATGAGGCAAAAAATAATGGTTCATTATTACCTGTTACAGAGCTTGTAGATAAATTTTATGGAGAAGTTCAAGGAATAGGTGGTAATCGTTGGGATACCTCAAGTCTTATTAAAAGATTTAGAAAGTAATGTATGCAGCCAGCATACTATGAAAACCTAGAAGAAATTCAGAATAAGTACTGGTCTATGTTGGATGATGCTGTTACTAATAGATCATCACCATTTAGAATTCCAGTTTTTATGTGTGCTCATCAAGAAGAGATTGATGGAAGAATAGTGGTGTTGAGAAAATCAGATAGAACAAATAACTTATTACAATTTCATACAGATCTAAGATCCCCAAAAGTAGATATTTTAAAAAAAAATAGTAAAGCGTCATTACTTTTTTATGACAAAGAAGAAAAAATCCAATTAAGAGTTAAAGTTGAGTGTGAAATAAATAATCAAAATTCTACTACAGAAAAGTCTTGGAAAAAAACTCAACACATAAGCAGAAGATGTTATTTAACTGATAGTCCTCCAGGAACATCTTCGGAAAATCCAACATCTGGTATGATATCTAAATTGGAAGATTTTGATTACACCATGGAACAAAGTGAAGATGGCTATAAAAACTTTACAGTAATTAAATGTAAAATTAAATCTATAGAATGGCTATATCTTGCAGCTAAAGGACATCGTAGAGCTAAGTTTGATTTGGAAAATAAAAAAGAAAACTGGCTGGTACCATAATGAAAAAATATGAAGCAATGGTTCTATCCTGTATGGATCCACGATTTCAGCCAAAAGTTTACAAATATTTAAAAGCTAAAAAACTTACAGGAAAATATAGTTCTTTTACAATAGCTGGAGCTGCCATTGGTGTAACTCACAAAAAATTTAAAAAATGGCACTCTACTTTTATTGATAATTTATCAACTTCCATCAAATTACATAAGATTAATAAACTTATTGTAATAAATCATAGAGATTGTGGTGCTGCAAAAATTGTAAATAGTAAAAAGAAATTTACATCGATTATTGAGAACAAAATACATAAAGCTTCATTTCAAAAAATTAAAAAAATTTTGAATAAAAAATTTCCTAAATTAAAGATTAGTTTTAGGATTTTATCTCTTAAAGATTAATTTAATAAGATAGGATAATTAATTAACAATCTTGTAAGACAAATTGTGTTTCGTTAACGTATTCCCTGCATTTCGGTCTTTCAGATTGTTCATTTGGTTTGTATGACGTATCTGGTTCTAATTGTAAATATATCAAACTATAATAGTCGTAGTGTCTATCTGTAGAGTGAGCAGTAATAATTCTGTTATTATCAAAATCTATTACTACTTGTTGGCCAGCAAAACCATCCATCATTAAAATTGGTCTATCTTCTAAACCAATAGCATCCCATAGAAACTGACCACCATAAGTTTGTGCAGCGTTATGGTTACCATCATTATTTCTGTACTCACCATGTTGTCTATCAACTCTATTTTCATACATTGTTTTTAAATACTTTCCAACGCAAGTATCATTCTTCCAATGTTTCATCATCATGTTGGCAATTCTTACATAGTCATATCTGTCAGCATAAAAAGAATATCTACCGTATTCACCTGATTTTCTATTGCCAGTTTTATTTTTTTCTAAAGTCTTATGAAAATAAACTCTTTTAGCAACTTTAGCGTCTTCAACAAATATCTTATGTAATAATTTTTCCCAATTATCACCAGTTTTGTAAATAACATAGTTCATAATAACATTGGTTGTCATTGCACTATAGTTAAAATACTTACCAGGTTCTAAACCATTTTTGCCTTTAAAGTATTTTTTCATAGCTTTTTTAATAGGTATAATGTTAATACTTTGTTTATCTTTTGTTATTCTGCTATCCCAAATACCAAGCCTATCACCAATTATTTCGTCATCACCTGCTTGCATGTTAAGCAAGTTTATTAATTTTTGATTTTCATATAAAGTGCCAGCAACAGTTGGATAATCAATTCTATCAAAAACTGTATGATTAATATAACCACCACACATAGCATAACCTGTAACTAAAGATACTAGAGATTTACCAACTGAGTGTGAAGGATATGGTCCTCTGTATTTACTTTTTCTATTTTGATCAACTAAAATTTTGTTGTTTTCAAATAAGATGTAAGAAACTAAACCAGTTTTTTTATCTTTAAGTTGTTCTTCAACTAATTTAGATAAATCGTTAGTCTGTATTCTTCCGATACTGTTTCTGTAATTAACGAGGATGGTAGTTTGTAAATCAAACTCAAACTCATACGTATCATTTTCTTTATCACCGATTTTGTATTTATAACTACAATTAAAACAGTATTTTTCGTTAGCATGACTAGCAAAAGTAATGTTATTAGAATTTATAAATAAAGATATAACAAAAATAGTTAAAAAAATTCTCATTATGATTAGAAGATTGATTTAGAATATTTTTTCCAATTATCTTGATAATGTTTGGTATTTTCTGCTACAGCTTTTTTTTCCTCTTCTGTAACTTCTCTTACAACCTTACCAGGTGAACCAATTACTAATGAGTTATCTGGTATCTCTTTATTTTCAGTGATTAAAGCTTTAGCACCAATGATACAATTTTTTCCAATCTTGGCGTTGTTAAGAATAACTGCACCAATTCCAATTAAACTATTGTCTCCTATGGTACACCCATGAAGCATAACCATATGGCCCACAGTTACATTCTTTCCAATTTTTAGTGGATAACCAGGGTCAGTATGCAAAACACTTCCATCTTGAACATTTGATCCCTCACCTATGTGAATATTTTCAATATCTCCTCTTAAGGTTGCATTAAACCAAATACTGGAATTTTTTTCTAAAGTAACATCACCTATTATGGTTGCATTAGGAGCTACCCAATTTTCGCCAGAGTTTTTTGGTTTTTTATCTTTTAAATCGTAAAACATAATTTATATATTATTACATTATGCCAATACAAACTCCAATATGTGATTTCGGTCAAAAGGCACACGACTTTAAGCTTAAATCAACTGATAATAAAATAATTTCATTAAACGATGTTAAAGGTGAAAATGGAACATTAATAATGTTCATCTGTAATCACTGTCCTTATGTTAAAGCGGTTACAAAAGATATAGTTGAAGATTGTAAAAAACTAAAAGACTTAGGTATTAACTCGGTTGCAATTTGTGCAAATGATCCCGAAAATTACCCAGAAGACTCATTTGATAATATGATTTTATTTGCCAAAAAAAATCAATTTGATTTTCCTTATTTAATAGATGAAACGCAAGAAATCGCTAAAACGTATGATGCGGTATGTACGCCAGATTTCTTTGGTTATAATAAAGAATTAGAGCTTCAATATAGAGGAAGATTAAGAGAGCTTAAAAATTTAGTTCCAGTAAGAGATGGTGAAAGTGATTTGTTTAAAGCAATGAAACAAATTGTTGATACCGGTAAAGGACCTGAAAACCAGACACCTAGTGCTGGATGTAGTATCAAGTGGAAAAATAATTAATGTATTTAATAGTAACTAGAGCCTTTCCACCAGAATTAGGTGGTATGCAAAGTTTAATGTGGGGTCTTACCAAAGAAATGTCAAAAAACTTTATGATTAAAGTTTTTGCAGATTATCAGGAAAATCATAAAGAATTTGATAAAAATGAAAATTTTTCAATTGAAAGAGTTGGAGGAATTAAATTTCTTAGAAAAATTAGAAAAGCTCAATTAGTAAATGAATTTTTAAAAGAAAATAAAGTGAAAGGAGTAATAGCTGATCACTGGAAAAGTTTGGAATTAATAAATACTGATAAAAAAAAATATTGTTTAATCCATGGAAAAGAAATTAATCATCCAAAAGGGAGTTCTTTAAATAAAAGAGTAGTTAAAGTTTTAAATAATGTCGAAAAAGTAATTGCTAACTCTGAATATACTAAAAATTTAGCAATTAATATTGGAGTTAATAAAGAAAAGGTAATTGTAATTAATCCTGGTGTTGATCCTGCTAAAGAATTAAACAAAAAATCGTTAGAAAAAGTTGAAAGCTTGCTTAAAACAAAGTCACCTAGATTAATTACTGTTTCAAGATTTGATAAAAGAAAAAACCATGAAAAAATAGTTATGGCTCTTAGAAATTTAAAACAAATATACCCTGATATAGTTTATATTTGTATTGGTTATGGTGATGAAGAAGAAAATATTAAAGATTTAGTAAAAGAGCTTGATCTGGGTTCTCAAGTTATGTTTTTTAAAGATATAAGTAGCGATTTAAAAAATTCTTTAATAGCTAAATCTAATATTTTTGTTATGCCATCAATTATTCACAAAACATCTGTAGAAGGTTTTGGAATAGCTTATGTGGAAGCTGCTCAGTACGGTATTCCTTCACTTGGAGGAAAAGATGGTGGCGCTTCAGACGCAATCAGTCATGATAAAACAGGTTTAATTTGTGATGGAAACAATCTAGATGATATTTATTCATCATTAAATTCAATGATTGAAAACAAGAAATACCATGTGCTTGGTAAAAATGCTAAAGAATATGTTTCTAAATTTCAGTGGGAAAAAATAATAGAAGAATATAAAAAAATTCTTAATTAAGATTTCTTTTTTGTTAAAGTTTTGTAAATATGCCAAAGAACAATAAGTATTGTTGTTGCTAATATACAAACTGTGAGAGTTCTATCCCATAAAAATTCCCAAGACCCATTACTTAAAAGTAAAGATCTTCTTAAATTTTCTTCCATTAAACCACCTAGAACAAATGCTAAAATTAATGGAGGCATTGGAAAATCATATAATCTTAAAAATGTGGCAACAACAGCAATTCCAATCATTAAATAAATATCAAAGTTATTAAAAGACATTACGTAAATTCCAGTAATTGAAAAAAATAAAATTAATGGAATTAAATAGTTTTTAGGTACAGCTAAAATTCGAGCTATATAAGGAATTAAAGGTAGGTTTAATATCAATAATATTACCATTCCAATATACATCGACATTATCACTGACCAAAAAATTTCTGGGTTAGTCATATATAATCTTGGTCCAGGCTGAATTCCAAAACCTAGAAGGGCTCCTAACATGACAGCTGTTGTTCCACTTCCAGGGATTCCTAAAGTTAGCATAGGCACAAATGAACCAGAGCAAGCAGCATTATTAGCAGTTTCTGGTGCGGATAATCCATTAACACTACCCTTTCCAAACTTCTCTTTTTCCTCATCTTTAACTAAATTTCTTTCCATGCCATAAGCTAAAAATGAAGCTATGGTTGCTCCAGCCCCGGGTAATACACCAATTAAAAATCCTATCACTGAAGATCTTGGTATTGTTTTATACATTTTTCCACGTTCTTCTTTATTAATCTTTATTGAACCTAGTTCAGTTAATGAAACTTGTTTTGCAGCTGCTGTTGGATCATTTCTTTTTAGAATAATTGTTAAAGCTTCACTCATTGCAAAAGTCGCCATTACCACAAGAACAAAGCTTATTCCGTCAGTCAGGTTCATATTATTAAATGTAAATCTTGTAATATCTGACAATGAGTCTTGACCGACCGATGCTAACATCAAACCAAGAACAACCATCATCATTGCTTTTAAAAATTGTCCTTTTGAAGAAAAGGCTGCAATGGCTGTTAAACCTAAAATCATAAGGGCGAAATAGTCTGGTGATCTAAATGATAAACTCACTTTAGATAAACTTGGAGCCATGAATAATAAATAAATAGCTGACAATGTTCCTCCTGCAAATGAACTCCAGGCAGCAATGGCTAAAGCTTTTCCAGCTTTTCCCTGTTGAGCCATTGGATAGCCATCAAATGATGTAGCTACTGTTCCTGGAACACCAGGTGCATTTAATAAAATTGACGATGTTGAACCTCCAAAAACAGCACCATAATAAACTCCAGCCATTAAAATTAATCCAGTAGCAGGATCAAAACCATATGTAATTGGTATCATTAAAGCGATTGCTGTCATCGGTCCTAAGCCCGGTAGCATTCCAATAATTGTTCCAAAGAAACAACCAATCATCACCATAAAAATATTTTTAAAAGTAAGTGCTGTAGTTAAACCAATTAGTATTCCTTCGATCATCCCATTACCCCAATTAATTTTAAGAAAGGATCTCTTAAATAAATATCAAGAACTCCATGCAGCAAATACATAAATCCAGCCACAAATGGGAAAGATAAAAGAAACATTAATATCCATCTTCTTTCACCTAAAAAATAATAAGAGGCAAACAAAAATAAAGAAGTAGTTAAAAAGTATCCAACCTTTAAAATTGTTGCTCCATAAATAATAGCAATAAGAATTAATATGCCTGTTTTTTTATATTCTAAATTTTTATGTTCAACTTTAATAGTATCTGGATCAGGTAAAATTAATTTTAATCCAGAAAAAAATAAACCAGTGTAACCAAGATAAATTGGAAACGTTCTTGCATTAAAAGGTGCATTTTCATCAAATGCAAAAACTTGAATTTGATATGCGGTATATAAATAAAATGCTGAAAAAATAAAAAAGAGCAGTGATATAATTTTTGTAGTATTTATATTCACTGCTCTTTAAATTAATTAATCCGAAGGATTAAATAACTCCTAGTTTTTTCATAAGAGCTGTCATTTCTTTAGTTTGAGTTTTTAAAAACTTAACAAACTTTTTGTCTGGGTTATAAATATTAACCCAAGCGTTTCTTGCTCTTACGGCTTCCCATTCAGGAGTTTTTTGTACATCGCCTAACATTTTAGCAATAGCTTTCTTTTCTTTGTTGCTCATGCCTGGAGGTCCAAAAAATCCTCTCCAGTTTACGAATTGTACATCATATCCTTGTTCTTTAAGCGTTGGTGCATCTGGTGCATCAGCAACTCTATCAGGTGCAGTAATACCAATAATTCTTACTTGGTCTCTTGCTCCCATAAGTTCACCTAAACCTGTAGAGATAATTTGTGTTTCTCCAGATAAAAGTCCAGCTAATGCTTTTCCACCTGCATCATAAGGAATGTAAGCTACATCATTTGGATTTGCTCCAGCAGCTTGAAATGCTAAAGCGCCAATTAAATGGTCCATACTTCCTCTAACAGAACCACCAGCCATTTTTATTGAACTAGGGTTTGCTTTGTATGCATCAACAACATCTTTAAAGTTTTTGTAAGGTGAGTTTTTTGCAACTGCAATCGCACCATAATCACCAATTACTCCAGCGATCGGCACAACATCTTTATAAGATAAAGTTCCAGAACCACTTACATAACCTTTGTGTCTTGTAATTGATCTTAAAACCAATGGTGTTGATTGTACTAAGATAGTATTTTCAGGCTTAGTATTAATCATGTAAGCTAATGCTTTACCACCACCACCACCTGACATATTTTCAAATGATGCGCTTTTTAAAAAGCCAGCTTTTGTTAAAGCTTCTCCAGTACCTCTAGCAGTTCCATCCCAACCACCACCAGCACCACCACCAATTACAAAGTGTAGTTTTTCAATTGCAATTGAGTTTACTGTTGTCGTTGATAATAAAAGAACAGCTGAGAATAAAACTGAAAAAAAAGATTTAATTAGTTTCATTATTTCCTCTCGTTGTTATATTTAATGACTTGGATTAAACATATTTTGCGTAAACTAGTCAACAACCAAAGATAGAATACATGTTTAAAGCGATTCACTTAAACCGGGAAAATTTAGCTCAACTATTAACAAAAAAATTCTTAATCGTAATTTTAATTTCTATTCCAAGCGCAATTATTGCAGATTTTTTTAATATTCCTCTTGCTTGGATGATCGGTCCAATGATTGCAACATCTTTAATTGCTTTGAATGGGTTTCAAGTTTTAATGCCAAAAATAGCTCTGAGTTCAATATTGATTATATTAGGACTACATATAGGAAATTACATCGACCAAAATCTTTTTAGCCAAATGGTTAATTGGATTTGGACAACCGTTATAATGTTTTTTTATATTGTTGTAAGTATCTTGATTGTTTCAAAATATTTGCAAAAATTTTCAGGGTATAAAGAAAAAACATCTATATTTTCTGCTGCTCCAGGTGCCTTGGGCCCTCTAATGATTTTAGCTGAATATGAAAAATCTGATTTATCTCAAGTTGCAACTGCTCACTTAATAAGATTGATTATTATAATAACTCTATTCCCTTTTATAATTGTTAGTCTCTATCCGGCTGAAGCTTTGGAATTAGAAAAATTTGATTATATGTCTCAAAACCATTGGAATTTAGTTGTATTAATAATTGTTTCATTAATATTCATATTCTTTTTTGATAAATTTAAAGTTCCAGCAGCACTTCTTTCAGGAACATTAGTTGCAAGTGGTGTCTTGCAAATATTAGATATTGCCTCTTATAAACTACCAGATGCCTCCATTAATTTTTGTCTATTAATTTTAGGAGCATCCGTTGGTTGTAGATTTGCTAATAAAACATTTAAAGAAGTTGCAAGTAATTCTTTTCATGGATTAGTTGCAACTATACTTTTAGTTTTACTAGGTTTAGTAGCAGCATACATTGCAACTTTTTTTGTTGATAATAATTTTTTAAGTTTGATTTTATCTTTCTGTCCTGGTGGAATTTATGAAGTGGCTGTTATCGCTATTGCTTTCGATTTAGAACCAGATTTTGTAGCTTTTCATCATATTATAAGATTATTATTCATATTATTCATTGTGCCAGTAATTTTAAGATTATTAGAAAAAACTAAGATAAAGAATTAGATAATCTTTCAAAAACTTTTTCAGCGCTTAAATTATTAAGATCACTCACTTCAATAGCTCTAAAATTCTCTCTTTCAATACTTACCTTGTAAGCCGTTGTGTGTTTACCAAACAATGTAAGACCTTTAGCTCCAACATGTGCAGCTATATGGGCAGGACCAGTGTCATTGGCTACAACAAATAAACTATCTTTAATTAAAGATGTTAACTGAGATATATCTAGTGCTCTACCATTATCTAGTAAAGCCAATGCATTTATATCTTTTGCATTATTAATTTCGGAAGGTCCTGGTGCAGTTAAAATTTTATACTCATTACCAAATCTGTTTGAAATTAATTCAATAAGTTTATTGTAATGAGGCCATTTTTTTACTGTCAAGTGTGGTGAACAAAAAGGAAATAATAAAATATATTTATCAAATTTATAAAAATTTCTAATTTCACTAATATCAGTAGCTGCCCAACTAAAATCTGGCTTTAAAGTGTTTAAAGTATTTAAGCCAGATTCTTTTAATTGATGGTCAAATCTTTCAAGCACTGAAATTTTGTCAAATTCCTCTTTATTTTTATCTGGAGGCAATGTGGTAATGGAGCTCGACCAAACTATTTTATCAGCTTTTGGAAAAAGAATATTTTTGTAAAAATTAGTTCTAGAGGAATTTTGAAGATCAAAAACTTTTGAAAATTTATGTTTCTTTAGCTCCCTCATTAGAAAATACAAATAAATTAGATTATATCTTGGCAATCTTTTGTCTAAGATCACTTCATGAATAAAAGGATTTTTCTTAAATAAATCAAAGTAGGGTTTAGTTGTAAGTAGAAATATTTGATCATTTTTATGGTTTTCAGATATGTCTTGAATTGCACCACTTGCTTGCGTTATATCTCCTAGTGATCCGTGTTTAATAATTAAAATATTAGACATATTTATAACAAGATAGCACAGTATTAAATTTTATGAATAAAATTATAGTGGAAGTTTCAATTGGAGAACTTTTAGACAAAATTTCAATTTTAGAGATTAAACAAGAAAAAATAAAAGATCCTGAAAAATTAAAATTTATCAATAATGAACACTCTATTTTAAAAGATCAGTTAGAAAAGAATGTCAAATCTGATGACAAACTGAATAATCTTTATCAATCACTAAAGGAAATAAACGCTAAACTCTGGGTTATTGAAGATGATAAAAGACAGTGTGAAAAAGATAAAGATTTTGGAGAAAAGTTTATTAAACTTTCAAGAGATGTACATTTTTTAAATGATGACCGTGCAAAAATTAAATTAGAAATAAACGATCATACAGGATCAATAATCAAAGAAATTAAAGAGTACACCAATTATTAAATGGGACTTCATTTTTCACGAGAAGAATTTAAATTAAGAAAATCTAATGTTTTAAAATCAATGAAAGAGCAAAATCTCGATGCTCTATTAATGTTCAGACAAGAGTCCATGTATTGGCTTACTGGTTATGACACATTCGGATACGTTTTTTTTCAAACACTAATCTTAGATAAAAATGGAAATACAATATTACTTACAAGAGCTCCTGATTTAAGACAGGCCCAAAATACATCTAATATTGAAGATATTAGGATTTGGGTTGATAAAGATGGATCAAACCCAACTGATGATCTTAAAGTTATTTTAGATGAATTAAATCTTAAGGGAAAAAAACTAGGAGTTGAATATGAAGCTTATGGTTTGACTGGACGTAATGCACTTCGACTTAATAAATCTTTAGAAAACTATTGTACTATTGAAGATAGATCAGACTTAATATCTAAATTAAGAGTAGTTAAATCTATAGAAGAAATTATTTATGTAAAAAAAGCTGCAGAGCTTGCTGATAAAGCTTTAGATGAAGTATGGAAACATGCAAAAGCAGGTGTAAGTGAATCTAAGATATTAGCAGAAATGAATCGAGTTATATTCGAAGGAGGTGGAGATTATCCTGCAAATGAATTCATTATTGGTTCTGGTAAAAATGCTTTACTTTGCCGTTATCAAGCGGAAAAACAAATTTTAAATAATCAAGATCAATTAACTGTAGAATGGGCTGGAACTTATAGACATTATCATTCAGCAATGTTTAGAACTATTCCTATTGGTAAAACAGAGTCTAAACATCACAAAATGCATGAAGCTTGTGTTCAAGCATTACTAAATTGTGAAAACAAACTAAAACCAGGAAATAAAATTGGAGAAGTTTTTGATGTTCATGCAAAAACTTTTGATGATCTTGGTTTCAATAAAGCGAGAATGAATGCATGTGGTTATTCTTTAGGTACTACTTTTTCTCCAAATTGGATGGATTGGCCAATGATATATGCAGGGAATCCCTATGTAATTGAGTCAGGTAATATTTTTTTTATGCATATGATTTTAATGGATTCAGAAAATCAATTAGCAATGAATTTGGGTGAAACTTATTTAGTAACTGAAAATGGTAATGAACGACTTGGAAAACAAAAACTTGATTTGGTAGTTCTTTAGTTAAAGCTATATTTTTTTTCTAAAAATTTAATCACATTGTGTATGATAAAGGTCATAAATAAATAGATACTTCCAGCGACGATAAAGACTTCAATAGGTTTAAATGTTGTTGAAATAATATATTTTGCAACACCAGTAAGATCCATGATTGTCACTGTGCTGGCTAAAGAAGTTCCTTTCATCATTAAGATGATTTCGTTTCCATATGCTGGTAGAGACTGTCTAATAGCTATTGGTATCTGTATTTTATAAAAAATTATTTTATTTGAAATTCCTAAACTTTTACCTGCTTCAATTATTCCAGGTTTAATTGTTTGAAAAGCAGATCTTAAGATTTCTGAAGTGTAAGCTCCTGTATTTAGAGCAAAGGCAATGATTGCACACCAGTATGGTTCTTTTAAGATTACCCATAAAAAAGTCGATCTTAAATATTCAATTTGACCTAAACCAAAATAAATAATGAATATCTGAACTAATAATGGTGTTCCTCTAAAAACATAAGAATAACCATAAGCAAATTTATTGACAAAAATATTTTTATTTAATCTCAATATTGCAAATAATAAGCCAATGAATAATCCAATAATTAATGAAACAGATAAAAGTTTTAATGTAATTAAAGCTGCACTTAATAACTTAGGTAGACTATTGATCATGAGTTCAAGATCCATTTAATACCCCTTACTATATTTAAGTTCTAATTTATTAATTATTTTCATACTTAAAAATGTTAATAATAAATACAAAACAGCTGCAAAAGAATAAAAGAATAAAGGATCTCTAGTTGAGCCTGCAGCGATATAAGATTGTCTCATAATTTCAACTAAACCAGTAACTGAAATTAAAGAAGTATCCTTTAGAGTTATTTGCCAAACATTACTTAAATTAGGAATAGCTAATCTTAAAGTTTGAGGGAGAATAATCTTAAAAAATTGACCAAATTTATTTAGTCCTAAAGTTTTAGCGGCTTCAAATTGACCTTTATCAATTGATTGTATTGCGCCTCTAAATACCTCTGTTGAATAAGCTCCAGAAATAATTCCTATAGCAAATGCTCCTGTAATGAATGCGTTTATTTCAATATATTCATTATAACCAAAAATTGAAGCAACATACATTACGGCACCAGTTCCACCAAAAAATAAAAGGTAGATTACCAATAATTCTGGAACTCCTCTAATAACAGTCGTGTAAGAATTTCCAATAAAATTGAAAATTTTATTTTTTGATAATTTAAGCGGTGTAAATATTAAAGCAAAGAAAAAGCCAATTATCATAGCTGTTATTGAAACAGCGATGGTCATTAAAGTAGCAATGAAAAGTTCATCACCCCAACCAGTTTTTCCAAATGCGAGAAGTTCCATAAAGATTGGCGACTACATAATATAGTCGCCAAATCTAAAATTAATTACATAGAAGCGTCAAAACCGAACCACTTAGTAGCAATTCTACTAATGTCTCCGTTCTTTCTTGCTTTATCAATAGCTTTGTTAAATGCTTTTAAAAGTTCAGTATCATCTTGTCTAATACCAACTCCAACACCATTACCGAATGCTCCACCAGAAAAAGTTGGACCAACAAGTACAACAGGTTTTCCAGATTTTTCAGCATAATCACTAAAAGCAACCGCTGCAGCTAATGCTACATCACATCTTCCAGAAGCTAAATCTAAGTTTACTTCATCTTGAGTTTTGTAAGTTCTTAAATTTACTTTTCCAACATCACCTGACTCTAAAAAGTTTTGGTGAATAGTTCCTGATTGTGTACAAACAGTTTTTCCAGCAAGTGCCGCTGTAATAGTTTTTAAAGCTTTTTTAGCATCACTGTTAGGACTTGAAAGACCAATACCAGCAGGAGTTTTCATTCCTTCTAGATCAGAACCTTTCATAACTGCTAGTGAAGCAACTTCATCTGCATAACCTTGTGAAAAACTTATTGCTTTTTTTCTTTCATCAGTAATCGACATTCCAGCCATAATCGCATCAAATTTTCTCATTATAAGAGCTGGTATCATTCCATCCCAGTCTTGTTCAACGATTACACATTGTTTACCAATATATCTACAAAGCGTATAAGCTAACTCAACCTCAAATCCAATTAATTTACCTGAGGCATCTTTTGAATTCCACGGAGGATAAGCACCTTCAGTTCCAATTTTGATTTTATCAGAAGCATGAACATTTCCAATAATCAGCAAAGAAGCAAGAACTGAAAAAATAGTTTTTTTTAGTATATTCATTATTTTCTCCTTTAATAATTTAAGCTTAAGTATTTCATAAATTATAGATTTTAAAAAGAAAAAATTAATGATTTATTGAGGATGAAAAATTCCAAGAACAGTCAAAACTAGGTATATAAATTCTAGCTAAATTAGTGTTTCCAAAATGATGGTTAAATACATTTAGCCAATTTTCAACTTGAAGAGGTTTTTTGTCTTGGCTTCCTACTTGAGCTGTGATCACTCCTTTTGGTTTTAAAATTCTAACTAAAGAATCCATATTTTTTGCTGCTAGATCAATACAAAATTGATCATCATTTAAATCAACAAATATATGATCGTAAGTATCATCTCCAACTGTTTTAATACTTTCAAAAGCATCTCCCCATACACATTTCACCGAATTTTTTTCAGTAGATTTTTTTCCAATATCCCCTAGATGCTTATTACAAACTTCAACTACTTCTGGATCAAGTTCATACCAATCAACAAAGTTAAATTTTTTAGATATACATTCTCTTGCAACTCCACCATCTCCACCACCAATTATAGCCACTCTTTCGTTATCTTTATTTAAATTTAAACCTGCACCAACAAAAGTTGAACTGTATAAATGTTCATCTGATGCAGCCACCTGTATTTCTCCATCAATAAACAATGATTTACCAAATTGTTCTAGTTCTAAAATTTCTATATGTTGACCTACCTTAGATTTAAAGTCTTCCAAAACATCGTTTACTACATAAGATTTTTGCAATCCTGGTGAGCTATAAATATCATGATATAAAGATTTAGTGTCTCTATTGAATTCTTTTTTGACTATTCTTTTGTGATTAAATTCTTTTTTAATAATGTCTATCGCTATTGATGGACTTATTTTCCCACACGTAAAGAAGTCAAAACTTATTATCCCTTTCTCTGGAAAAGTGTGGAAACTAATATGACTTTCTGCAAGCAAAGCTAAAATTGTAAATCCTTGAGGTTCAAATTTGTATTTTGAAATATTTAAAATAGTTACGTTAGCTGCTTTAGCAATTCTATTGATGACCTTTTCGAAAATTGAAGGATCATACTCCTTTGTCGTACCAATTATATCTAAAGTAATATGCTCCCCTACTTTTATCATTTTACCCTTTTTTATAATTTTTCGCCTTATCTAAAACTTTCTTCATTTCTTCAAAAGAAAGAATCTTTGGATTACCTAACTTTAGAGCAATAGTGTATTGATGACAAATATTTTCTAATTCTTGTGCGAGTTCAAATGCATCATCTAAATCTTTCCCAAAAGCAACCTGGCCGTGATTAGACATCAAGCAAGCTCTTCTATTTTCTAGAGCATCAATGACATTATTAGAGAGTTCCTCTGTTCCAAAAGTGGCATAATCTGCACATTTAATATCCTCACCGCCTGCAAGAGCAATCATATAATGAAATGGGGGTATTGGTTTTCCATGTGAAGATACAGCTGTTGCGTGTGGAGAATGGGCATGAACAATAGCTTTTGCCTCTTTTTTTTTTAAATAAATATCTCTATGAAATCTCCATTCAGATGAGGGTTTATTGTCTGAGGTTTTATCTTCCACTTCTTCATTTAATCCCAAAAAAACAATATCTTCTGGTTTTAATGTGTCGTATTTTTTTCCAGAAGGAGTAATTAAATAACCTTCTACATCATCCTCTTTTGATCTTAGGGAAATATTGCCTGATCTTAGTGGTGAAAGATTTGTTGAATTCAATTTTAAGGAATACTCAATAATTTTATTTCTTTGATCTATGTTTGTCATTTGAATAACTTTTTTAAACCTTCAGTTGATGCATTACAAATACCGTTTTCAGTAATTAATCCTGTTACATATTTTGCAGGTGTAACATCAAATGCTAAGTTCATTGACTTACTTTTTTTTGGATATATTTGTATTTTTTTTATATTTCCTTTTTCATCCAGTCCCTCTATATGTGAAAGTTCATCTGAATTTCTTTCCTCAATTGGAATATCTTTGTGATCTTTAATATTCCAATCAATTGTTGAACTTGGTAAAGCTACATAAAAAGGAATATTATTATCGTATGCCGCTAAAGCTTTAAGATAAGTTCCAACTTTATTACAAACATCACCATTAGCTAAAGTTCTATCAGTTCCAACTATACACATATCAACTTTACCTCTTTGCATTAAAATACCACCCGTATTGTCTGCGATAATAGTATTTTTAATTCCTTCTTCATTAAGTTCATATGAAGTTAAGTTAGCTCCTTGATTTCTAGGCCTTGTTTCATCTGCCCAAACATGAACTGGTATACCTTTTTTATGTGCATGGTAAATTGGAGAAGTTGCTGTCCCCCAGTTTATAGTTGCAAGCCAACCTGCGTTACAATGAGTTAAAATGTTGACTGTATCCTTTTTTTTATTATAAATTTCTTCTATTATTTGAAGACCATTTAATCCTATATTTTCACAAAATTTAACATCCTCTTCACAAATTTCTTTAGCTTCATTCAGGGCTATTTCTAAAATTTTATCACTATTAACACCCGATAGTTTATTTATCATTCTATCAACAGCCCACTTAAGATTTATTGCTGTTGGCCTTGAACTAACTAAATTTTCTGCAGATTTCTTTAAAAATGATTGATCATTATTTTCAATAATAGCTAAAACCAATCCGAAAGCTGCTGTAGCACCTATTAAAGGTGCGCCCCTTACTTCCATTATTTTAATAGCGTTAATTGCATCATTAACTGTTTTAAGTTCTTTAATAATGAATTGATGTGGAAGTTTTGTTTGATCAATTATTTTTACAAGATTATTTTCAAACCAAATTGTACGATATTCTTTTCCTTCTATTCTCATTTATTAAGAACTCTACCTGCAACTGTTTTAAGTTTATCTATGGTTTTTTTTGTTCTTTTTTCAGGCGCAGTTATTATTGCAACATCTAAACAGTTATTTGTTGGATCTTTTACATCAATATGATTTTCAAAATTCTCTATTAAATTTTTGATCATATTTTTTGCTTTTGCTGCATTTCCCAAAAGAACTTTTATTACTTGTTGTACATCAACATTCTCATGATCTGGATGCCAACAATCATAATCTGTTACCATGGATACAGATGCATATCTTATTTCTGCTTCTCTTGCTAATTTTGCTTCAGGCATATTTGTCATGCCAATAACGTCTGCTTTCCAAGATCTGTATAAATTTGACTCTGCTAAAGTTGAAAATTGTGGCCCTTCCATAACAACGTATATCCCATTTCTTTGATATTCAATTTTTTCTTTTTTAATTGCCTCTTCACACGCATTCATCAAACCATTTGAAGTAGGATGTGCCATTGAAACATGAGCAACGATTTCTTCATCAAAAAATGTTTTTTCTCTTGCAAAGGTCCTGTCTATAAATTGATCAACAATTACGAATTTTCCTGGTGGCAAATCCTCTTTTAAAGAGCCGACAGCAGAAACTGATACAATATCTGTTACACCTAATTGCTTGAGGGCATCAATATTTGCTCTAAAGTTTATTTTTGATGGAGAGATAAAATGACCTTTTCCATGTCGTGGTAAAAAATAAACCTCTTTATCATTATAATAAGTTTTTAAAATTTGATCTGAAGGCTTACCCCAAGGAGTACTTAAATCTAATAATTCTCTATTTTTGAACTCTTCAACATCATAAAGACCGCTACCACCTATGATTGCTAATTTATTTATTGTCATGTTTAAAAATTAATTTATTTATAGTTTTATAAATCACTATTATGAATTTAAAAGATTTTATTAGATCTATTCCAGATTATCCTAAAAAAGGTATTTTATTTAGGGATATAACAACATTAATAAAGGATGAAAAAGCATTTGCAGAAACAATTAATCAAATAGTTGAAAAATCAAAAAAGTTTGAATTTGATAAAATAGCTGCAATTGAGTCTAGAGGATTTGTATTTGCATCTGCTGTTTCTTATATTTTAAACAAACCATTTATAATGCTTAGAAAAAAAAATAAATTGCCAGCTGATGTTCATTCTGTAGATTTTGAGTTAGAATATGGCAAAGCAACTATTGAGGTTCACAAAGATTCTATTAATAGTGATGATAAAGTTTTAATCATAGATGATTTAATCGCAACAGGTGGAACAGCCGAAGCCGCTGCAAAACTTATTGAAATTTCAAAAGGTAAAGTGTCTGCTTTTATTTTTGTAATAAATTTATTTGATTTAGGAGGCGCAGATAATCTTAATAAAAAAAAGTATAAAGTTGAAAATTTAATTGAGTTTCCTGGTCATTGATCATTTATTTTTGGTCTTAAGTAAGATTTTCTACCTGCAAGAGCGTTAACAAAACCCAAAACCCTGTGTAAGTAAATTTTTTTTTTTTGATTATTATTAATCATTAAATTAAATAAAAATTTTAGAACAGAAGAGATAAAAGTAGGTAATCCGTTTATCAAAGCAAAAAAATAACTGTGATGTTTTTTATTAAAATAAAATTTAGACCAAATCCAATGCCAATTTCTTGATAGTTCTATTTCATTTTTGTAAGTTTCATCAACTGCTTTACCTCCAAGATGTTTAATTCTAGAACTTGGTATGATATAAATTTTTTCATTATTATCTTTTAATCTTTTACAGAGATCATCATTTTCAAGATACATAAAAAAATTTTCATCAAAATAATAAAATTTATCAATTTGGTTTAACTTTTTTAAATTCAATACCATTGCATATCCATCAACACTTTTTACGGTGAAAGGAGTTAATAATTCAAAATTATTGTTGCTTGTTTTATCTCGTTTATAGTTTGGAAAATTTTGATTTATCTCAATAGGGGCTATTATACCAAATGATTGTAAATCTTTTGATTTTTCAATTAACTCTTTTATTGTGTCATCTTCTAAAATAACATCTGGATTTAATATAAATGCAAATTCAGTTTTAACATGTTTTAAACCTAAATTATTCCCAGCACCCATACCTAAATTTTCACTAGAAAGTAAGCATTTAACATTTTTATATTCTTTTTCTAAGTTTTCTTTAAATTTTATATTATTTGAGTTATCTACAACCAAGATTTTTATTTCACTGTCGATCGATTTAATGCAATTGTGAATAACATTTTCACTTTTAAATGTTACAATTATGACTGTTAAATTTTGTATAGTTATTGACATACGATAAGTGTTTTCAACTATACTAATTCATTTTACTAATGTAAAAAAATAAATAATGAAAAAAGTAATTATTACAGGAGGTTTAGGATTTATTGGAAGTAATCTCATAGAGCTTCTTCTTAAAAATAATTTTTATATAATCAATTTAGACAAAATTACATATTCATCTAAT
Source organism: uncultured Pelagibacteraceae bacterium (assembly GCA_902573585.1). Classification (GTDB taxonomy): domain Bacteria; phylum Pseudomonadota; class Alphaproteobacteria; order Pelagibacterales; family Pelagibacteraceae; genus Pelagibacter. The sequence goes on along the minus strand of CACGKH010000003.1, from coordinate 46,647 downwards.
TTTTATAATGTCAAAGATTTTAAAAAATCAAAAAAATATAAATTTATAAAATGCGATATTGGAGACAAAAAAATTAAAAAACTTTTATTCAAATACAAGCCTGATGGTATCTTTAACCTTGCTGCTGAAACACATGTTGATAGATCAATTGATAAACCTGAGACTTTTATTAAAAGTAACGTTTTAGGTGTTTTTAATCTACTTGAATGCTTTAAAGAATATTCAAAAAAAAATAAATCAAAATTTATACATATTTCAACTGATGAAGTTTATGGTGATATATTGAATGGAAGATCATCAGAAAATTATCCTTACCAACCAAGCTCACCTTACGCTGCAAGTAAAGCGGCATCAGATCATTTAGTAAGCTCCTATATTAAAACTTATAAAATTCCAGCTATGGTAACAAATTGTTCTAACAACTATGGGCCAAGACAACATCCAGAAAAACTAATACCAAAATTAATTTACAATATAATAAACAACAGGCCTTTACCAATTTACGGAAAAGGAAAAAACTCACGAGAATGGATTTATGTGCAAGATCATTGCGAGGCACTACTAAAGATTTTTATAAAAGGGAAACTTGGAGAATTTTATAACATTGGTTCAAATAAAAATTTGAATAACTTACAAGTTGTAGAAAAGATTCTAAATATTTCAAAAAATAAAATCAAACTTGGAAAAAAAACTAAAATTTCATTTATAAAAGATAGACCAGGTCATGATTTGAGGTACGCGTTAAATAGTAATAAAATTAAAAATAAACTAGGTTGGTATCCAAGGACAAATTTTAGACAAGGTATTAAGTTAACATTTGACTGGTATTTTGATAATAAAAAATATTTTAAATCTTTACCTAAAAAAGATATTTTAAAAAGATTAGGAAAAATATGATTAAAAAAGGAATTATTTTAGCAGGAGGTAAAGGAACTCGGATGAGCCCACTAACAAAAGCTGTAAATAAACAGCTACTTCCAATCTATGATAAGCCATTAATTTTTTATCCATTGTCTATTTTGATGTTAGCTAACATTAAAGATATATTGATTATTGTTAATAAAGGACAATTAAATCAATATAAAAAAATTCTTCCTAATGGAAAAAATTTAGGAATAAAAATTTCATATTTAGAACAAAATAAACCAAGAGGTTTACCAGATGCTTTTGTAATTGGTGAAAATTTTATAGGTAAAGATAATGTTGCAATGATTTTAGGAGATAATTTTTTTTATGGTCAAAATTTAACAAGTAAACTTTTAGAAAATACAAAATTAAAAAAAGGAGCCAAAGTTGTTCTACACAAAGTTTCAAAACCAGAATTATTTGGTGTTGCTAAAATAAACAACAATAAAAAGATTAAATTAATCAAAGAAAAACCAAAAAAATTCATATCTGATCTTGCAATCACTGGATTATATTTTTTTGATAATAATGTTGTAAAATTTGCTAAAAAATTGAAACCATCTAAAAGAGGAGAAGTTGAAATTGTTGATTTATTGAATGTTTATAAGTCAAAAAAACAATTAAGTGCTGATATTATTGGTAGAGGGGGCGCTTGGCTTGACACAGGATCTGTTGAAGATTTTTATAAAACCTCATCTTTTGTATCTGCTATTGAAAATAGACAAGGTTTTAAAATTGCTTGTATTGAAGAAATTTCACTTAATAAAAATTGGATCAAAAAAAAACAGATAATTGATTCGATTAAATTTTACGGAAATTGTGAATATTCCAATTATTTAAAAAAATTAATCAGCTAAATTTGGTAGCGGGAAGTGGGATCGAACCACTGACCTCGGGCTTATGAGTCCCGCGCTCTAACCAACTGAGCTACCCCGCCTTGTATGGTTGTTGATTTATAATAGTTTAATATTTTGATTCAATATTAATTAATTAAAAAAATGGTAAGAAATTGTAGTAAATTTAATAAATTTTCTTAAAAGATGATTAAACCAAATAAAATCAATCCTGTAGAAGCAGCCGCAGAAAAATATAATTTTTTTCTGGTCTCACTTTTTTTATTTAGTTCAATTCTATTCAACAAAACGTTTATATCGCTACTTTTTGTTTGAGGTTTTTTTAGATCTTTATCGAAATATTTTGAGATAATTCTGTCTTTTATATTGTTGCTAGTCTCAATGTTTTTCATAATTCAATTAAACCACGAATTTATATCTTTTGCAAATTTCTTACAAAGAGAGGTAAACTCCTAGAGCTCCTAAAGCTAAAATCAGTGATGACAAGATATAAAGATTTTTTTTAAACTCTTTGCTCTCTGTTTCTTGCAGTTTTGATTTCAAAACGTTTATATCGACCCTATTGCTAGTAATTCGATTGTTTTTTAAAGGCTTTTCAGTAGCACCAACATCATTTGGGGTCTCGATATTAGCATTAGTTTCTGTAAAGCCTTTAGTAGTCATATTCATATTTAAGCATACACTTTAAAGTCTATCAATTTTATGAAAGTTCAATCTGGGTCACTATTTGGTTGACACCTGTTCATTTTGGGTTTCATATCTTGTTTTTACAATTATGAGTTTAAGACAAGTAGATTTTTCAAAAGTACTCACTGATGATCAAGTTTATGATCATATGATGAGAAGCTATGATCAGTTAGGAAGAGACTGGATTGTTCATCAGTGGAGCTGGATGAATAATGTTTATCAAGCTTTTAAAGATCATTATAAATACTTAATCGTTATTTCTTTAGTTGAAAAAACGTTACAATTTTATGATCAAATGAATATTAAATATACTTTTGATCAGTTTTATTCAAAATCATATCTTCAAATAGAAAAATTTAGCATCACAGAACTTTGTGAAAAACTTCAATTACCTAAAGAAACTGTTAGACGAAAAGTTTTAGAACTTGAAAAATTAGGTGTTTTAAAGCGAATAAAAAAACAAATAATAATTGATCGTTCTGTCTTTTCTCAAGTGAAACCTGAAAGGCAGATAAAATTAACAGCTAAATATATTTATTTAATTTCTGAAATTTTAAATAAAGATGGAATTTATACAAAAAAAATTGATTCAAAATATATTGAACAAATAATTAAAAGAAACTTTTCTTTGTGTTGGAGATGGTTTTACAGAATGCAAATTCCTATGATCATTGGTTACCATGAAGCATTCGAGGATGTTGCAACTTTTCATCTTTGGGGTACAGTTGTAATGAACCAGGCTTTTAATTATAAAAAAGATATAAGTGATACAAACGTACATTCTTTAACTCCAGACTATATTAAATTTAATAAAGGTATAGTCACAGATCAAGAAAATGACCAAACAAGAGGAGTAAGTGCTATGTCTTTATCTGATATGACAAATATTCCAAGAGCAACAGTAATTAGAAAATGTAAATATTTAATCATGAGAGGTTATTTGAAACTTAATGATAAAAAACAATATGTACTGACTGGAATGAATATTGATAAACTTATTCCTTATCAAAAAAAAGTTTTTAAAAACAAAGCAAAATTTTTACGTAAGACACTAAATCTTATAACTATTTCATAAATTTCTTTAATTAGTTGTAAAAATCTTTAAAATTAGTCTAATATAATATTGCAGAGGGGTCATGGGTATAGTAACAACAATAGCACCAATAGCTTTAGCACTAATCATGTTGGGATTAGGTGCATCTTTAACAGTAAAAGATTTCACTAGAGTGTGTCAAAATCCAAAAGATTTTTTTATCGGATTATCTTGTCAATTAATTTTACTTCCTATTATTGCATATTTTTTAATAATTATTTTAAGAACTCCTGTTGAATTAGCGTTAGGTGTAATGTTGATTGCAGCTGCACCTGGGGGTGTAACTTCTAACGTACTTACAAAATTTGCAGACGGAGATGTAGCTCTTTCAATATCTTTAACAGCAATTACTAGTTTAATTAGTATTGTTTCTGTTCCTTATGTAGTTTTTTTATCAATAGAATTATTTGATATTACATATGTCAAAAATGAAGTTTCAATGCTTGGCATATCTTTAAAAATGTTTTTTGTTGTAACAGTACCAGTTTTAATTGGAATGATTATTAGAAAATATGCTGATAATTTTATTTTAAATAATATCAAAATTATTAATAAAATTTCTATTGGTTTATTCTGTATTGTTTTTATTGCTATCTATATTGAGGAATGGGATAGCATTGTAATGTTTATAACAAAAGCTGGTTTAATTGCTTTTATTTTAAACGTCACGATGATGATTGTAGCTTTTTATATAGCTAAATATTTTGCAACAGGAGTTGCTCAAAGAAGATGTATATCTTTAGAAGCTGGACTACAAAATGGAACTTTAGCTGTTTTTGTAGGAATACAATTATTTGGTACTAACATGACTTATATGGTTCCAACTGCAGCTTATGCATTAATCATGATGATGACTTCAGTAATTTTTGTCCTTATTTTAAGAAGACAAACTTAATTATAGATTTTTAAAATCTGTTCGTTTTAGGGGTCCTAATTGAACAGCAATAGGATATTTTTGTTTTTCTACTTCAATAAATAAATTTTTAGATTTTAACTCCTCATCGGAAAAATTATTTTCAATATAACCGAAGGTTAAATTTTTCTTAAAATTGAATGAGTAATTTCCTGAAGTAGATCTTCCTATAATTTTATCGTCAACATAAATAGGCTCATCATGAAGTAATAATGGTGCACCAGGTTTACTATCTTTTAAAGTAAACATTGCAAATCTGCTTTTGATTTTATTTTTTTTAATTTTTTCTAAAGCTTTTTTACCAATAAAATCTACATCCTTTTTACTACTAATAGTGAAAGCTAAACCCGCTTGATACTGATTTTCTTCAGGTGAAATATCATGTCCCCAATGTAAAAAACCACTCTCCATTCGCATTATATCCATTGCATGCATACCACAGTTTGAAAGATTAAGATCTTTACCCTTATTAATTAATAATTCATAAATTTTTTTGGCATCTTTAAATTCTACATATAATTCATAACCTAATTCACCTACATAAGATAATCTTTGAGCCCAAATTTTTGTCCCATCTATTGTGATATATTTAGCCGTACCAAATTTAAAATTATTGTTGTCAAAATTATCTTCTGAAATAGTTTTAATTAAATCTCTACTCTTTGGTCCAAATAATCCAAAAACACAATAGTCATCAGTTATATCCTTTAATTCTATGCCTTTAGAAAGATGTTTGTTGATGTGAAATTTATCTCTTTCTCGTGTTGCTGCAGAGCTAATTATTCTAAAATGATCTTTATCAATACAAACAACTGTTAGATCGGTCTCTATCCCGCCATCACTATTTAACATATGAGTATATGTACATTTGCCAATCTCATCTTTTATATTAGCAGTACAAATTCTTTGTAATTCTTGATGTGCTTTATCAGATTTAATCTCAAATTTAGAGAATGGTGTTAAGTCAAATAAACCAACATTTTTTATAGTGTTACTTGTTTCATATTCTGCTGAAGGGTACCAACTTTGATAATTATAGCTATATTCATACTCAGCTTTTTCTCCATCTAATGCAAACCACATGGGTCTTTCATAACCAGCAGAAACACCAAAGCATGCTCCAAAACTTTTTAAATTGTCATGATGAGGAAGGGTTTTAATATTTCTCGAAGTTTTATGTTGCTTAAAAGGCCAGTGCATTCCATATAAATCCCCCAAAGTCTCCGTAATTCTTGGTTTTATAAAGTCTAATTCTGAATGAAACTTTTGAAATCTTTTTATATCATAACTAAAAATATCCTCATTAATGTGACCAGTCATCATCCATTCCGCTGTAACTTTGCCTACACCTCCCCCGCTTCCAATTCCAATACTATTCAAGCCACAACATACAAAGAAATTCTTTATCTCTGGAACTTCCCCCAATAAAGTGTTGGTATCTGGAGTAAAAGACTCTGGTCCAGCAAAAAATTTTCTAATTCCAGCTTTTTCTAAAACTGGAAACCTTTTAATTGCAGATGCTAAATATGGCTCAAAATGTTCAAAATTTTCAGGAAATTCTCCAAAAGAAAAATCCTCTGGTACGATACTTGTTTTGTCAAAAGCTGGGATAGATTTTCCCTCAAAAATACCTACTAAGATTTTACCAGCATCTTCTTTAATATAAGTACTGTTATCAAAATCTCTAATTACAGGTAATGTTTTGGACAAATTCTCAATTGGTTCCGTAATGATATAAAAATGTTCAGCAGGATAAAGTGGAACACTTACTCCAGCTTTTTCTGCAATCTGTCTAGACCACATGCCTGAAGCTAAAACAATATATTCACAATTGATTATTTGACCATTAACTTTGACACCTGAGATTTTTCCATCTTTAGTTAAAATTTCTTCTACAGGTGATTTTTCAAAAATTTGTGCACCCTCCATTCTTGCTGCTTTTGCAAGCATATGGGTAACACCTGATGGATCAGCAGCTCCATCACCTGGCATTAAAATTCCACCTATAACTTCATCGGTATTAATTATTGGATAATCTTTTTTAATTTGATCTTTATCTAAAATTCTTACATCAACATCATAAAGTTGTGCTGTAGTTGCTTGTCTTTGAAGTTCTTGCCATCTTCCTTTATTTTGGGCGATTGAAAGAGCACCGTTTAATCTTAAGCCAGCTGAATGATCAACTTTTTTTTCAAGTTCCTTATATAAATCTAAAGTATATTTTCTAATTTTTGTTATTGCTGCTGTGGGTCCTAATTGACTAACAAGTCCTGCGGCATGCCAAGTTGTACCTGAAGTGAGCTGATCTCTTTCTAAAAGAATTGTATCTTTCCAACCAAATTTTGCTAAGTGATAAGCAACAGAACAGCCTACTACACCACCACCAATAACAACAACCTTTGTGCTATTTGGTAATTTCTTTTCCATCTAATTAATTTTTGATTGCTTCTCCTGGGTCAACGTATTGATGTCCAAACACATCTGCAACTGCTTTATAAGTCACATGTCCTTTGTGAACATTTAATCCAGCTAAAAAGTTTTTATCCTCACCTAAAGCTTTTTGATAACCTTTGTTTGCAAGTTTTACCAAATAAGGAAGGGTTGCTTGATTTAATGCAAAAGTAGAGGTTCTAGGAACACCACCAGGCATGTTTGCTACGCAATAATGAACAACATCATCAACTATATAAGTTGGATCGCCATGTGTTGTTGGTTTACTTGTTTCAACACACCCTCCTTGATCGATTGCAACATCTACTATTACAGATCCCCTTTTCATTAATTTTAACATATCTTTAGTTACTAATTTTGGCGCCTCTGCTCCAGGTATCAAAACACCTCCTACTAATAAATCTGCTTCGGCAATAAGTTTATTTAAATCTATTTTATCACTTTGTTCTGGAATAATTTTATCTCCAAACATTTGAACTAATTGTTTTAGTCTAGCCTCAGATTTATCTACAATATGAACTTTTGCTTGCATTCCTGTTGCTATGACGGCCGCATTTTCTCCAACAACTCCGCCACCTAAAATTACTACTGTTCCACTTGATACACCTGGAGCTCCACCTAATAAAAGTCCTCTTCCTTTTTGATTTTTTTCCAAACAATGCGCTCCAGCTTGAACTGACATACGGCCTGCAACAGCACTCATTGGTGCTAGCAAAGGGAGTCTTCCATTATCGTCTGTTACAGTTTCGTAAGCTATATTAATACTTTTAGATTTAACTAATCCTTCAGTAAGCTCTTTTGCAGCGGCTAAATGTAGATAGGTGTAAACAATTTGATTTTCTCTAATCATGTCTACTTCAACTTTTTGAGGTTCTTTAACTTTTACAATTATTTCAGCATCGTTAAAAATATCTGATGCTTTATCAACAATTTTAGCACCTGCTTTCGTATATTGATCATTTTCAAAACCTGCTTCAAAACCACCGTTGTTCTCAACTAAAACTTCATGGCCTTCTGATACCAAAGTTTTTACACTCTCAGGAGTTAAACCTATTCTATTTTCTTGTGGTTTAATTTCTTTAGGAACACCTATGCGCATTATTATTTTATTAATTATTAAAAAATTATTCGCTAACTAATTCTTTTGGTTTTTTTGATAGTTAGTTATGCCTGTTCTTAGTTTATCAATAATTTCATCAATATGTTTCTTTTCACAAATAAACTGTGGAGCGATAATCAAACAATCACCTGTTGCTTTAAAATTTACTCCAGCTTCGTAACAAGCTTTAAAGCATTCATAACCAGCTTTACCTGGCTTATCTTTCATTTTCATATCAATACCACCCATCATTCCATAACCTCTGATATTTTCAACAGACTCTAAATCTTGAAGAGAAAATAATCCTTTTTGGAAATAAGGTGCCAAATTTTTTGCTCTATTAAAAATATCTTCTTTTTCAAAAATGTCTTGCACTGCCAATGCAGCCGCAACAGCAACTGGAATTCCTGAATATGTATATCCGTGAAACAATTCAACTGATCCCATTGGAGATGAATCCATAACAGAGTCATAAATAAAGTCGTTACATGCAACAACTCCCATAGGAACAACTCCGTTTGTAGTAGCTTTTGCCATTGTCATTATATCCGGTGTAACACCAAACTCCTGTGCTCCAAATTTAGAACCTGTTCTTCCCCATCCAGTAATTACTTCATCAAATATTAAAAGAATTCCATGTTTATCACAAATCTGTCTAAGTTTTTGTAAATATCCTTTTGGTGGAACAAGTGTTCCAGTAGATCCAGCTATAGGTTCAACTATACATGCAGCAATATTTTCACCACCAAAATTTGCACATATAGTTTCCAAATCGTTAGCTAAATAATCTCCTGTTTCAGGCTGACCACTAACAAATTTATGATCTGGTAAATGTGTATGACTAATGTGTTGAACTCCTGGCATTAGCACGCTTGCAAATGTTTTTACGTTGTTAACCATTCCTCCAACTGAAATACAGCCAATGTTCATTCCATGATATCCACGTTCTCTACCTACAAACCTAAATCTTTCTGCGTGTCCTTTTGATCTATGGTAAGCTATTGCAATTTTAAGAGCAGTTTCTACTGCTGTTGATCCACAGATTGTATAAAAAATTTTATTTAAATCACCTGGAGTGTGTTTTGCTATTTTTGTTGCTAATTCAAATGAGCCACCAAATCCTTGTTGAAATGGTTGAGCATAATCTAAAGTATCTAATTGTTTTGTAACGGCCTCTGTAATTTCTTTTCTTCCATGACCAAGAGGATTACAAAATAACCCTGAGCTTGCATCAATTTGTGTTTTACCGTGGTGTGTTTTTAAATAAACACCTTTTGCTTCAGTAATTAATCTTGGATTTTGTTTAAAATCTTTATTAGATGTAAACGGCATCCAATGTTCATTTAATGAATTTGGAACTGAAGTTCGGTTTTCTGAGCTCATAGAATCTTTCTTTGTTGTATTAAAATTTTATTATATTTTAACTAAAGTTTTTTTTAGACTAAATAGGTATAATAAACCACCAAAATAATTGACGCAACTTAAAGTTGTATCAAATTAGACACTTTTTTGTTTTACATCTAAGTAAATTTAATTTTAACTATTACAATTATAAATCAACAAAGAGGATTAAATGAAAAAAATAATTAGTTTTATTTTAGGATGTTTTGTAGCTCTTAACCTAAGTATTTCAGTTGCTAATTCAGCAGCAAATGAAGTTAGAGTAGCTTACTTTCTAGAATGGCCAAGTCCAAACTTAGAAGACATGCAAAAAAAAGCATTTGCAAAAGCTTTAGGAGTTCCAGTTAAATGGACAAACTTCACAAATGGTGGAGCAATGACTGATGCTATGTTAGCAGGAGATATCGATATTTCTTACTCACAAGGATTAGTACCATTTATTAATGCGGTAAAATCTAAAGCACCTATTAAGCTAGTAGATATCGCTATGGAGTACGGAATGGGAGGAACAACTTGTGTTACTTCTAATGCTTCTGGAATCACAAAAGCAAATGCTACTGAATTAGAAGGTAAAAAAGTTGCTGTTCCACTAGGAACAATGGCTGAGTATGTTTTCGATGAAAGTATGAAAGTTGTTGGAGCTGACAGGGGTAAAATGGATATTATTCAAATGGATCCTGAAGAAGGAGCTGCTGCATTAGTTAGTGGCGATGTTGTTATGGCATGTTTATTTGGTGGTAACTCTATTAAAGCTGCAACTGCTGTAGGATCAAGATTACTTACAGTTGATGAAGCTAGAGCTGCTGGAATCTTGGGAATAGATATTACTTCAGTAACTACAAAGTTTATGAAGGAAAACCCAGGAATGCTAAGAACTTTTATAGAAGTAACTCATGAAGCTAATGCTAGATACAAAGCTGGTAAAAGTAACATGAATGTTATGGCTAAAGCTTCTGAGATGAAAGTTGGAGACATGAAAGACACTTTAAGTGGCTTTAAATTTCTAACTCCTGAAGAAACTAAAAAATCTATGGAAAGTGGAAATCTTGATGCATTCTTAAAAGGAATGGGAACACCAAGAGGAAATGTAGATACTAGTTTCTTACCTCTATAATCTTATAGAGAAAGAAAAATTTAATAGGCGCCAATTTCATAAATTGGTGCCTATTTTTTTAATAAAATTTTATTATAAAGTTATTTATGAGTGATTTAGTTTCTCAAAATCTAAATATGATTTTTAAAACTCCAAAAGGAGAAACAGTTCATGCTTTAAAAGATGTTAATTTTACACTTAAAAAAGGAGAGCTCTTAACAGTTCTTGGACCGTCAGGTTGTGGTAAAACAACTTTATTAAATATCACTGCAGGATTTATTAGACCAACTTCTGGAACTATTACACTTAATAATAACGAAATTGATGGACCAGGTGTTGAAAGAGGAATGGTTTTTCAACAAGGAGCATTGTTTGAGTGGTTAACTGTATCAGAAAATGTCAATTTTGGATTAAGAATGAAAAAAGAAGATCCAATTAAGACATCAAAAAAAGTTGATGAGTGGTTAGATATAGTTGGATTAAAAGGTTTTGGCAATACTCCAACTTACCAATTATCAGGAGGGATGCAGCAAAGAGTTGCTTTAGCAAGATGTCTAATTAATGATCCAGATTTAATTTTAATGGATGAACCTTTGGGAGCTCTTGATGCTTTAACAAGAGAAAAAATGCAGTCTTTAGTTTTAAAAATATGGAAAGAAACTGGAAAAACAATTATTTTAATTACTCACTCAGTTGAAGAGGCGTTATTACTTGGAGAAAGATTGTATGTAATGGCTCCTCGACCAGGTCGTATACATAAAGAATACAATCTCCCATTTGCTTCTATGGGTTTAAAGCAAGATTTGAGAGATATTAAAAAAAATAAAGATTTTTCTGCAAAACGAGAAGAGATATTGGAAATGATCTGGAATATGGAAGAAGAAATCATGGGGAAAGATATTTAAATGTTAACTCAAATAATAACTTTATTAATATTTGTGGCTGTTATTGGCTGTATTCTTTATGGAAGACGTTTAATTAAAACTGAAAAAGTTGACGCAGTTTTTGGAAATCCCGAAAGAGCCTTAGGTGGTACTCATTGGATTATTGTTGGAAGTAGTTTTCTTCTTTTAGTTTGGCTTTATTATTCTTGGGATATAGCAAAAGGGTTTTACCCAAAATCTGCTAATGAACTTTGTCAGGTTGCAAAAGTAAACGACTCGTTATTGGGATTAAAATATCAATTTCCTATAGAAGAAAGAGAGTTAAAAAGTACTTCTCAAATTAAACAGGAAAATAAGAATCTTGTTCTAATTTCAAATGAAATACAAAACTCTGATGAACTCAATGATCAACAAAAAACCATTCTTGTTGGTTTTATTAATAAGACTAATCAACTAATTCCCTTATTAACTAACGAAGATTTACTTGAGAATGAAACTAAACAAAAAATAAATCAAATTACTGGTAAAATTAATCTTTTAACTGAAAATTTTCAAAAACCAGATTTTCCATTTGAATCAGAACAAGAGCTTAATGAAAGACTTAAGGCAGTAGAAGAGGAAGGTGGCTGGGGCATTACAAAAGTGAATGCAGGATCTGGATCTATTGAGAATACAATAGAAGTACCATTGATCCCTGCAACTAATAGAGGTTTAAAATTTCATGCCGCAGCTCAAGAGTTAAATTTAATAAGTGAGGAATTTTTTAAATTAAGAAACCATAATCCAGAATTTAAAAACAAAATAAAAGAAATTAAAGATGAAATTAAAGTTTATAGAAATGATTTAGATGATAGTGAGGAAATAGCATCTACATATGCTAAAAATATAGTAAAAATTGCCAGAAGAATAGAGTTTGCAAGTATCTATCCACCAAACACATTAGACAAAATGCAAAATGCTATTGTTAAATTTGATAACGCACAAAAACAAGTTCAGGGTGGATTAAGATATATTGATATTTTTTTATTTCCTGCAGGAACAATTGTTGCGAGTGGACCAAGTTGTTCAGAGCAAGGTTCTGGTAGATGGCTTCCGAAACCATCAGATACTTTAAATAAATTTATCCTAATGTCAAAACCAAGTGTAGGTTATAAAGATATTCCTCTTCTATGGATAAAGATGGTCGACATAAGTAATGTTATCGGTTTTATTTTACCTGATTGGATTGCAGATATTTTACCTGGTGAATACCCTGTCCATAATAAAGATGGAATAGTTAAACAAAACTTTAAAGGTGCAGTTCTTAAAATTGTGACTGGTGATTTTGGATTATTGAAAGTGCCTGTTCCATATGGACATATCTGGGACTCTTTTTTGAGGGTTTTCTTAGGATTAGTTTTTGGAATTATTATAGGTGTTCCTTTAGGGTTATTTATGGGATTAAATAGATTTGCTAAAGGTTTTTTTGATCCTTTAATAGAGCTCTATAGACCTGTTCCTCCTTTAGCTTGGGCGCCTTTAATCATTTCAGTATTGGGTATTGATAACACTGGAAAAGTATTTTTATTATTTATGGTGTCACTTTCAATTATGATAATTTCAGCTAGAGCTGGAGCTTCTGGAACTCAACTTTCAAAAATTCATGCCGCTCACTCACTTGGTGCTTCCAAAAAACAAATACTTAGACATGTTATTTTTCCTAATTCGTTACCAGAGATTCTTACTGGTATAAGAGTTGCAGTTGGTATGTGTTGGGGAACATTAGTTGCTGCTGAATTTTTAGCAGGGACAACTGGTATTGGTTTTGTTGAAAATGTTGCTAAAAAATATTTTCAATACGAGGTAATTTGGATAACAATTTTTATTATGGGAATGCTAGGATTATTATTTGATGTTACCTTAAGAAAACTTATAGATAGATACATCCCATGGCGTGGAAAAGGTTAAATTGAAAACGAATATTCTTAAAAGAGAAATTATAAATATTTTCAAAAAATTTGGTTTAAGCAATGATCATGCTATAATCTCAGCTAATGCTTTAATAAATGCTGAGTTAGTTGGTGCGTATGGTCATGGTCTATCGCGATTAAAAATGTATTGTGATCGAATTAGTAAAAAAGTCATTAATCCAAAACCTAAAATTAAAATTAAAAAAATTTCTCCTTCTATTTCTCATATCGATGCAAACAATAGTATTGGTTTTGTTGCAGCAGATATTGCTATTAAACAAGCTATCAAAAATACAAAAAAAAACGGTATCGGAATGGTTGCTGTTAAAAATAGTGGTCACTACGGTCTTTCAGGATATTATGCGGAACAAGCTGTTAAAAAAAATTTAATAACAATGATTTATACAAATGCACCTCCAGCAGTAGCTCCTCATGGTGCACTAAAAAGCTTATTTGGAACAAATCCTATTTGTTTTGGAACACCAACAGGATCCAAAATTCCTTTTATTTTAGATACATCTATTTCTATGATTAACAGAGGAAAGATCAGAGTTGCTGCAAGAAATAATCAAAGAATTCCAGAAGGAGTTGCTTTAGATAAATTTGGTAAACCTACTATAGATGCTAAAAAAGCACTTGAAGGAGTTCAGTTACCAATTGCAGGATTTAGAGGTTCTGGATTAGCTTGGATGGTCGATATTTTAAGTGGAGTATTAACTGGCGGAAACCATGCAGGAAGAGTTAAGGACCCTTTTGATGACTTCTCAGGTCCTCAAAATATTGGACATTTGTTTATCACATTTAAAACAAATTTATTTGTCAATAATTTTAATAGTAGAATAAAGGATAATATAAAAACAATTAAAAGGTTACCGAAAATTAATGGTGTTAAAGAAATTATGTACCCTGGTCAAAATAAATACAAAAGATTTAAAATTAATTCAAAAAAAGATATTAAAGTATCAGAAATTGTTAAAAAAGATTTAAAAATTCTTCAAAGTTAAAACTTATGCTTTCAAATAAAGAAATAGTTTGTCCAGTTAACCTTTTAAATGTAGCTCATAAAAAAAAGGGTGTTAAAGCTGGAATAGTTAATGCTGGTAAACCTTTGCCAATGTTGTCAGTTCAAGATGCAGTAAATGAAAATTTAATTGAACCAATTTTTATTGGTGATGAAAAAGAAATATTAAAATGTGCAGAAGATTTAAAATGGGATATCTCAAAGTATGAAATTATTCATGAACCTGTTGAAAATAATACTGCAGCTATCGCTGCTAAATTAGCTAGTGAAAAAAAAATAAAAATTATTGTAAAAGGTCATATTCATACAGACGTGCTTATGAAAGAAGTATTAAAAAGAGAGTATGACTTGTTGGGAAAAACTCGATTAAGTCATATTTGGCACATGACTGTTGAGAAAGAAGATAAGCCATTAATTATTACAGATGGTGCATTAAATGTTTTGCCTAATGTAAAAACAAAAATGCATATTCTGAAAAATGTTATTAATTTTTCAAATAGAATTGGCATTGAAAGACCTAAAATAGCTATTCTTTCAGCAACTGAAGAAGTTTTAGACAGTGTTCCAAGTTCTAAGGATGCTGAGGAATTAACAAAACTTGCTAAAAAAGAAAATTTAAATGCAGACGTATTTGGACCTCTTGCTTTTGATAACAGTGTTTCAAAAAAATCAGCTGCTATCAAAGGTATTAAAAATGATGTAGCCGGAATGGCAGATGTTTTATTGGTACCAAGTGTTGAGACTGGAAATGGTCTAGTAAAGATGTTAATCTATTTTTCTGGTGCATGTGCTGCAGGAGTTGTTGTTGGCGGCAAAGTTCCAGTTGTTATAACAAGCCGTTCTGATGAAGCTCAGGCTAGATTGGCTTCTATTGCAGCTGCAGTAGTTGCTTTAGATTAATTCTAAATAATATAATTAATTTATTATAAATTCTTCATTGAAAATTAATAACTTATACTTTAAATACTTGACCAAATAATTAATGGAAAATAATCAATGACAATTCAATACTTAAAAAAATCACCTAAAACTTCATCAACAGATGATAGTAAAACTACTGGTATAGTGCAGGATTTATTAAAAAATATTGAAAGTACAAAAGAACAAGGTTGCGTTGATTTAACAAAAAAATTTGACAAATTTGATGGAGATATAGTTGTTTCTAAAGAAAGAATTGAGGAAGTTAAAAAAAAATTAGATCAAAAAACTAAAGATGATGTTCAGTTTTCTCATGAAAGAGTAAGAAAATTTGCAGAAGCACAATTGAAAAACTATGGACAAGATTTTGAAGTAGAGCTTTCAAAAGGTTTATATGCTGGTCAAAAATTAATTCCTGTTAACACTGCAGGATGTTATGTACCCGGCGGTAGATATGCACACATTGCCTCAGCAGTAATGAGTGTAACAACTGCTAAAGTTGCAGGTGTAAAAAATATTATCGCTTGTAGCCCTCCAAAAGAAGGAGTGGGAGCACATCCGACAATTATTTATACTGCTGATTTATGTGGTGCTGATGTAATTTTAAATTTAGGTGGAGTACCTGCTATAGCTGCTATGACTAATGGGTTATTTAAAAATCCTCCAGCAGATATAATTGTAGGTCCCGGAAATCAATTTGTAGCTGAAGCAAAAAGAATTTTATTTGGAAAAGTTGGTATAGATTTGTTCGCAGGTCCAACAGAAATTGGAATTATTGCTGATGCAAAAGCAGATCCTGAAATAGTTGCAGTCGATTTAGTTGGTCAAGCTGAACATGGATACAATTCTCCCTGCTGGTTATATACAACTAGTAAAGAACTTGCTGAAAAAGTAATGAAAAGGGTACCTGAATTGATTGCTGAACTTCCTGAAGTGCCCAGAACCAATGCTGATGCTGCTTGGAGAGATTATGGTGAAGTTATTCTTTGTGATACTGATGAAGAGATGGTCAAAATTAGTGATGAGTACGCTCCAGAACACTTAGAAGTTCAAACTGAAAATTTAAAATGGTTCCACGAAAGATTAACTAATTATGGATCTTTATTTGTTGGAGAAGAAACAACTGTTGCTTACGGTGACAAGTGTTCTGGAACAAACCATATTTTACCAACTAAAGGTGCTGGAAGATACACTGGAGGATTGTTTGTTGGAAAATTTATAAAAACTTTAAGTTTCCAAAGAATGACTAAAGAGTCTACGGAACTAGTAGGAGCTGCTGCTGCTAGAATATCAAGATACGAAGGTATGGAAGCTCATGCAAGAACTGGTGATGTTAGATTAAGAAAGTATGGTTTTTTAAATTAATTGAAAAAATATATTGTTTCTTTAACAATGTAAATTGTAAGTAAGGACATAAAACCAATTATAAATATATTTATATATTTCCATGCTTGATTGCTTTGAGCATATTTTGAAAAATAAACAGATAAATAGCCCAACAAAAAGAAAAAGATAAATGATGCTATTGAAGCTCCAATACCAAAATAAATTTTTTCATCTAATAAAAAACTTTTTGAAAAATTTCCTAAAAAGAAAACAGTGTCAGAGTACACATGTGCATTAAGATAGGTAAAACCAAGAGTTTTTAATAAAATCTCTGTTCTAGAAATATCTTTTATTTCACTATTAAAGTTAATATTGATTTTAAATGATTTGACTTTTGAATATATAAAATAAATTAAAAAAATTATAAGTAATATATTTAAAACTAATTCTACAAATAAATTTAGGTATTGATGAAATAAATGAAATAAAAGAATACCAAAAAAAATCAAAAATAAATCTGATAAGGAACAAACTAAACAAACTAAAAAGGTGTATTGTTTTTTTAAACCCTGTTCTATTACAAAAATATTTTGAGCACCTATTGCTAGAATTAAACTAAGTCCGGTAAAAAAACCTAATACCAGGTATTCCATCTAAAATTAGATTATTCTGAGTTAGCAGTTAAAGTTTTAATCTCTAAAATATTTTCGTTAGGATCTTTTACAAAAAATGTCTCCTGCTCATATTTTGTTCCTTTAAATCTTAGATAAGGCTCATCGTAATATTTAGCACCTTTTTCTTTCAATCTATTTTTTAAAGTATCAAAATCTTTTCTTGAGAGGTGTACTCCAAAATGTGGAACAGAAACATTTCCCATATCAACATCATGTCTTTCACTATCTAATTTATGATCACTAGCATGAAGAGTTAGTTCATTGCCCCAAAAATCAACATCAGCCCATTCTTGCGCAGAGTTATCAAGTCGACAACCCAAAGTTTCGCTATAAAATTTTTTTGCTATTTCTAAATCACCACAAGGGATTGCTAAGTGAAAACAGTTAGTATTTTTGTACATAATCTCTCCTTTAAAATCTGAATATAATCACTATATATCCTACACATATTTTTATATCAAGCTAACAAATTTTATGAATGATTACTTGCAATCTATAATTGATAGAGATCCTGCGGCAAAATCAAAGCTAAGTTTGATATTAACTTACCCAGGTGTTAAGGCTATTTTTTTTCATAGAATTGCTAATTTTTTTGCAATTGCAAAATTTGATTTGGTTGCAAGAATCATTTCTCAATTTTCAAGATTTTTGACTGGAATAGAAATTCATCCAAAAGCAAAAATTGGAAAAAATTTATTTATTGATCATGGTATGGGTGTTGTGATTGGTGAAACATCTGAGATTGGTGATAATGTTACTATCTATCACAATGTTACATTGGGAGGAATTGCTCCTAGTATTAATTCAAATGATCAAAGAAATATGAAAAGACATCCAACTTTAGAAGATAATGTTGTTGTTGGTTCTGGCGCACAAATATTAGGGCCTATTACAATAGCAAAAAATTCTTTAATCGGATCTAATTCAGTTGTAACAAAGAATGTGTCTGAAAAATCTGTTATGGCAGGTATACCAGCTAAAAAAGTTGGTGATGCTTCAAAAGGATTTAAACCTTACGCCGTTATCGATGAAGAAAAAGAATAATGAAGAATACAAAAAATAATTTTATCGAGTCAATTGGCAACACTCCTCTAATAAAACTTAAGGCAGCTTCTGAACTCACTGGATGTAATATTTATGGTAAGGCTGAATTTTTAAATCCAGGTGGTTCTGTAAAAGATCGAGCTGCGTTAGCTTTAATTAAAGATGCTCAAGATAAAAAATTGATTTCTAAAGGTGGTATTGTTGTTGAAGGTACTGCTGGTAACACTGGTATTGGATTAGGACTTTTAGGAAACTCGCTTGGTTATAAAACAATCATAGTAATGAACGATAATCAAACTCAGGAAAAGAAAGATACTTTACGAAATTTAGGAGCTGAATTAAAACTAGTTCCATCAAAACCTTATAAAGATGAAAACAATTTTGTAAAAGTTGCAGCAAGACTAGCAGATGAGCTAAGGCCCACTAACAACAATGGAGTTGTCTGGGCTAATCAATTTGATAACACTGCAAATGCTAAAGGTCATTATGAGGGAACTGGAAAAGAAATTTGGGACCAAACCGAAGGTAAGGTTGATGGTTTTGTTTGTTCGTCTGGAACTGGAGGAACTATTTCGGGAGTCAGTAATGCTCTTAAGGAAAAAAATAAAGATGTAAAAATTTATTTATCTGATCCAAAAGGTTCTGCTCTTTATAATTATATAAAAAATGGTGAATTAAAATCTGAGGGAAATTCGATTACTGAGGGGATCGGCTCTAGCAGAATAACTAAAAATTTTGAAAATGCCAAAATTGATGGTGCTTTCTCAATTGATGATCATGAAGCTCTACCTATTCTTTATGATCTAATTCAAAATGAGGGGTTAAGCTTAGGTACAAGTTGTGGGATAAATATTGCAGGAGCAATTAGACTTGGAAAAGAGTTGGGACCAGGAAAAACTATCGTTACTATTCTTTGTGACAAGTCAGATAAATACAACTCTAAGATGTTTAACAAATCATTTTTACAAGAGAAAAAACTACCTATACCAAGTTGGTTATAATATCGCATAGCTGCTATGTAACAAAACTGTTACTTTTTTTTCATATATTTATTTAAATTTAAAATAAATAAAGATTAGCAGAAATCTTTATTAAACGGGTACGGAGGTCATATGCTAAAAAATATTTTAAAAGTATTTACTACTTACTGTGTGGCAGTTCTAATATCTACTTCATCATTGGCTGGTATGAATGGTAACGACAAGTCTAAAGCTTTGGATTGTGTTGGTATTTATATGGCTAACTACTTTCTTCCATCTGGTGAAACGTTTGAATACGCCATGAAAGAAAAATCTATATCAACTGTAAAAGTTCTAAAAACTTATGCTCTTGAAATAGGTATTCCTGAAAAAGATTGGGATGAAGGAGTTAATAAAGCAGTAGATAAACATTATGGTTCAAAATATGACAAAGCTAAAACTGATAAATGTCATTCATTTGTAGAAGCTTTAGTTCCTAACGGAGCTGAGAGAGTCAAAAAAGTAATCCAAACATTATACTAATAATGAAAAAAATTTTATCAGTTCTATTCTTTACAGTCATTACTAGCATTACCTTTGCGGGTATGAATGATAACGATAAATCTAAAATAATAGAATGCACTGGGATTTACTATGCTAATAGTATGATCCCCCAGGGAGAACTTGATTTAGAAAAGATTGTTCACTCTTTTGCAGCTAAAAAGTTTTTAAATTCTTATTTGTTAAAGGAAGGTGTTAAGGAAGAAAAGCTTAACGAAGAATTATTAAAAGTTGTCGATATTCGTTACGGTAAACCATATGAGGAAGAAACAACGCAAGAATGTGACAAATTTATTTTTAAATTAATTTCTGGATCTAAAGATGAAATTAAGAAAATAGCAGAGTCAGGAATATATTAACAAACAAGGAGAAATATGAAAAACTATATAGTTAGGGAGTTTAAATTATGTTAGAAAAATTTAATGGTATAATTTATTTAGCCGTATTTTTAATTCACTTTATAGGCTTTGCTTACTATGGAATTAGATGTGTTTTTCAAACGCAATCTTTTTTAAATCAATATGGAATGCATGATACAGGTGCTGGGATTGTAAGATTTTTTGGATCTATATTTATTGGATCAACTGTAATGGCAATTTATGTGGGGTTTATCAGACCAAACGGTTTAGAGGCAACTTGGGCATTTTTTAACTTAATATTTTTACAAAACTTATCAGCGTTTATTGTCGGTTTTTACAGTACAAAAATTAATAAACTTGGACATACAGATAAAACCTCAGATGAAGCAATCTATGCTCCATTGGTTTTGACTATCTTGAGCGCTGTATTGTGTTACGGTCTTGCTGATAGAATTTATATTTAATAGGAGAAAGTATGTCGATTATAGAAAAGATGACTAAAATAATAAACGAAGGAAATACTACTGGTGCAGAGCAATTAATTCATGATGATTATCAATTTTTGATGCATGCATCTGGAAAAACTTTAACAAAAAAAGATGTTGTGGGTTGGATTGGTATGAAAGATGTTAAGAAAAGCAATGTAAGAGTGCTTTTTGAAAATAATGAAGTCGGTTTTGAGCACGCAATGGTAACTTTTAATGATGGAAATAAAGAAGCTGTGATGTCTTATTATAAGTTTAAGGATGGTAAAGTTACATACCAAGAGACTGGAGCTACAAAATTAGCTAAATAAGTGAAACAAATATTCATAACTCTCATTTTTTTGGTTTGTTCTTGTTTATCTTATGCTGATAATAATCAGCAAAAACAGATTAATGATTTGTTTGATCAATTAAAAATAGCCACAAATTATGAAGATTCCAAAAAAATTGAATCTAAAATATGGGAGTTATGGACTACTCATCCCTCAGAGAATAGTTTAACAGCTCTTCTAGCAGATGGATCTTTTTACATGTCTCAAAATAAACTTGAGACAGCCTATGATACATTTACTAAAACAATAGAATTAGATTCTAATTGGGCTGAGGCATGGAACAAAAGAGCTACAGTTTTATATTTAATGGGAAAATATGAGTTATCTCAAGCTGATATTGATAAAGTTCTTGAGTTAGAAAAAAGACATTTTGGTGCATTATCTGGTCAAGGGTTAGTACAAACTGCATTAAACAATTACCAAAAAGCCATTGATAGCTATGTTGAGGCCCATAAAATTCACCCTAACATGAAATCACCATTGATAATGATAGAAAAACTTAAAAAACAAATTAAAAAAGAAAGTATATAATAAAATGTTTCCAAAAAGATTTTCCAACCTTTTATTTATTTTAGTCATGGGATTCGGTATGAGTTTGCTCATGACCTTAATTATTACTTATGTAAACACTGGAATGGATAATGGTTACTTAAATAGATTCTTAAAAGCTTGGGTAGTTGGGCTTCCAATTGCAATAACAGCTGCTTTATTGGTTGGTCCTATTGCAAAAAAGTTTGTAGATAAAATAACAAAATAAGAATATTCTTCAAATGTGAGTAATATAATTGCCTACATTATTCTAATATTGGCTGTAGTTTTAGGTACTGCTGCAAATGGTTTTGCAAAAAGTGCTAACGGTTTCACTTTATTTATTCCAAGTTTATTTACAGCCTTAACAATAGTTGGTTGTATGTTTACTTTGTCAATTGTTATGAAAACTATCCCTGTAGGCATTACTTACGCTTCTTTTGCTGGTCTTTGTATTATTGCTACAACAGTATTTGGAATATATAAATTTAATCAAATGCCTGACTTTTATACAATTATTGGTCTCATTTTAATAATTTCAGGAGTTTTAATAGTAAATTTACTTGGTAAAACAGGATAGCTTATGACAAATTTATCTGGATATATTTATTTAGTGCTAACTATTGTTTTAGGAATTGCTTCTAACGGATTTTTAAAATCTACTAATGGTTTTACAAATATTACTCCAACGATTTTTTGTATTACTACAATTATAATGGCTATATTTTTTATGGCAAAAGCTATGAGTGTAATTCCTGTTGGATTTACTTATGCAACATATGGAGGTTTAACAATCACTGCTGTTACATTATTTGGTGTTTTTAAGTATAATCAAACACCAAATTTATATGGAATAATTGGAATTGCTTTAATTATTATTGGAGTGATTTTATTAAATACCCTTGGTAAAACTACTTAGCGACTGGTTTTAGAATTTTTAATAATTTTTTGTGAATGGTTTTATTTGATGAGCAAATAATGTTTCCACCCTTAATTGCATCTTGATTTTTCCATGTAGTTACAATTCCACCAGCAGCTTTAATTATTGGGATTAAAGGATGTATATCCCAAATTTTATTTGAACATTGCAAAACTACATCAACTTTTCCCTCAGCAAAATGAGAATAACTTAAAGCATCTGCACAAGGAAATTGCATTTTTTTTAATATTTGAGGTATTTTTTTTTGCTGTTTTAATGATAATCCACCATGAAATGCTGCTGACATTTTCATGTTAGAAAAAGTTGCTTTAGTGTTTACTTTTATTATTTTTTTTTTACCATTTTCAAAAACATATGAGGATTTATTTGAGCTGTTAAAATAATACTTTTTTAATATTGGAAAGTTTGCAAGACCTAAAATAGGAGTTCCCTTAAAATTTAATGAAATCAAATTGCTCCATGTAGGATTACCTATAACAAATGATCTCGTCCCATCAATCGGATCAATCACCCAAGAAAAATCACTATTAGATTTTTTACTACCAAATTCCTCACCTATCACTTGATGGTTGGGAAATTTTTTTTGTATTTCTGCTCTAATAAATTTTTCAAATGCTTTATCAGCACTAGTTACGGGGTCATACCCTTTTCCACTAAGTTTATTGGATACCGTGAAGGGTTTGTTCAATTTTGAATAATATAATTTAGTTAGTTTTTTAGCCAAATTTTCAATAAATTTTGAATAAATTTTATAATCTGAAGATTTTAATTTTATCACAGTGGACTAATACTATTTAATTCTTATTGATTAAAGCATAATTTTAAATAATGATTTGAAAATTGTATGAAAATTGAACTAAAAAACAAAAAAGTATTCTTTGAGAATAAAGGATCTAAAAAAGAAATTCATCCTTTTTGGCTAAGAGAAAGGGTTAATGGAGATAATTTTGTTGATAAAGGAACACAGCAGAGACTATTTGATCCTACTGAGTTAAAAGAGAATATAGAAATTGATAATTTAAATTTATCAAAAGATTTCTTGGAAGTTACATTTAAAGATGGAGCTTATACTAAGTTAGCAATTCAAAATATTTTAAAAGAATTTTCTAATATTAATGAAGTTGAGCATATAAATAAAGTTGAATGGAACTCTACACTAAAAAACTTTATAAATTTCGAATTTAAAGATAATTTTTGTGAAGAAAAACAAATGTACAAAGCTTTGGTTAATTTCTATCAATATGGTTTTGTCATATTTAAAAAAGTTCCCACAAAAAATAACTTTATAGTAAACTTTGCAAATTCTATCGGAAGCATTAGAAGAACTAATTTTGGAGAGTTTTTTAATGTTAAATCAAAACCAAATCCTAATGATTTAGCCTATACTTCATTGCCACTTGCTCCTCACACAGATAATCCTTATAGAAATCCCGTGCCTTGTATTCAAATGTTGCATTGTATTGAAAATGAAGTCAGTGGTGGTTTTTCAACTTTGGTTGACGGTTATACTGTTACACAAAAACTAAAAAAAGATTTTCTAGATTATTATAAAATTTTAACTGAAGTCAAAGTTAGATTTCAGTTTATTGATCAAAGTGTAGTTTTAGAAGATTGGGCTGAAATGATTCGATTAGACGATGATGGAAAATTTAAACAAGTAAGGTTTAGTCCTAGATTGGATTTTGTGCCTCTAATGGATAAAGAAAAATTAGAATTATTTTATTCAGCTAGAAAAAAAATATCTGAATTATATAATTCTGATAAATTTAGAATAGAGTTTAAGCTATCACCTGGTGATTTGTTGATGATGGATAATCACAGGCTTCTTCATGGCAGGACTACTTACGATGCTAATGAAGGAAACCGTTTTTTGCAAGGTTGTTACATAGATTACGATAGTACCGAGGGTAAATTAAAACATTTAAAGAGAAAATATAATCTTTAACAAATATTTTCTATTTGTTTTTCGGCATCTTGAATTGATTTTTTATAATCTAATGCCATCTGATCAGCACAAATAATGTCAATTTTTTCAATTCCAAAAAAATTTAAAATAAATTTTAACCATGGGGTAAGAAAATCTTCATCACTATTAAGTTTTGTTCCCCCTGATGTAATTACTAAATATGCTCTTTTATTTTTTAATAAACCTTCTCTTCTACCATTAGGTTTAAATCTAAAAGTTTCACCTACTCTTGCAGCTAGGTCTGACCAAGCTTTTAAAGTTGCTGGTGGGCCATAATTATAAATTGGTGCAGAAATAATAATTATATCACTTTCCTTAAGCTCTTTTACTAATGTGTCAGATAACTCAAACATTTTTTTGTGATGTTCTGTTTGATCTTTTTTATCTATTTTCATTCCAGACTCTGTTAGTCCAGAAACAAAAACCATTTCATCATCTAAATCTCTATATACAATTTCATCTTCTGGCTTTTTAATTTTATCTAAAAGCTTTTTGGCTAAAGCTCTTGAAGTTGAGCCTTCTTTTCTTGCACTAGAATCTATTTGATAAATTTTCATAGTTTGTTTAACCAAAATTTTGCAAGAATGGGAAAATATTTAATAAATAATATCCTAAAGCTTGTAATTGGTTAGTTAATATTAAAACACCAGTAATTAACAGGATTATTCCACCTATTTTGGATACTAAACTAATATTTTTTTTAAAATTTTTTGAAAAAATTAAAAATTTTTGTATTAGATAACCAGATAGGATAAATGGCAAAGCTAATCCCAAAGAATAAGAAATCAAAAGCAAAATCCCTTTATTTATACTGTCTTCAGTAGCTGCAAGAACTAAGATAGATCCAAGTATTGGGCCTATACATGGAGTCCAACCAAAGGCAAAGGCCATACCAATTAAAATAGGGCTATAAAAATTAGTATTAGTTTTTGTTTGAATTCTTTTTTCATAATTTAAAAATTTTAGATTAATTATTCCAATAATATGCAATGAAAGAATAACTATTATTATTCCAGCTGCTATTCTTAGTTCGTAAGAATTTTGAAGCAAAACTTGACCTAAAAAAGTTGACGCTGCTCCAAAAATTATAAAGACTATAGAAAACCCAATAGTGAATAAAATGATTGGAAATAAATTTACATTCTTTTTTTCAATCAGCTCATTTAATGAACTGCCTGAAATATAGGAAATATAACCAGGTATAAGTGGCAAAACACACGGTGATAAAAAACTTATTAAACCCGCTCCTAAAGCAATAATTAATTCAATCATTAAAATTTTAAATTAATCTTTATAGGGAACAACTTTATGTTTTTGTTGACCCAATTTATCAATACCCAAAACAACTTCCTCACCACCTTTTAGAAAATAAGGAGGTTTCATATTTTCTCCAACACCAGGGGGCGTTCCTGTGCAACAAATATCACCAGGATGCAAACTCATACATGAACTCATATATGATACTAAAGTTTTAATATCAAAAATCATTTGTTCTGTGTTACCAGTTTGCATTCTTTTTCCATTAACATCTAAAAACATATTTAATTTTTGAAAATCAGGCAGCTCATCTTTTGTAACAATGAAAGGTCCTATTGGACCAAATGTATCAAATCCTTTACCTTTATCCCAAGTTAATCCTTTATTTTTCTGATAATTTCTTTCACTCACATCGTTTACGAGAAAAAAACCCAAGACATGATCTAAAGCTTTATCCAAACTTACATTGATAGCTTTTTTACCAATTACAAAACCTAGTTCTACCTCCCAGTCAGTATGACTTGATACTTTTGGAATAATTATTGGATCGTTAGGTCCAGTAATACAGCTGGTAAATTTTGAGAATATAATCGGTTCTTTTGGTATAGGTAAGTTTTGTTCTTCAGCATGATCTTTAAAGTTCAACCCAATGCCAATAAATTTTGACGGATTAGACACACACGCACCAATTCTAAGATTTGAATCTAGTTCAGGAAGTTTAGAAACATCTATACTTTTAATTTTTTCTAAAGTTTCAAAATTTAAACTGTGAGGATTTAGATCCACAATAATTGAAGATAGATCTCTATATTTATTTTCATTATCAATTAATGCAGGCTTTTCAGATCCAGTTTCACCTAATCTTAATAATTTCATATTAAGATTTATAATCTAAATTCTTCTTTTTGTCTCTTTGTCAAAAAGAGACACACTATTTAAATCAACAAATAGTGTCATTTTTTTATCTATTTCAATATTTATTGATGAAGAAAATTTACCTAAAATTTCCTGGCCATAATAATTAAAAGTAACTATTTGTTCATGGCCTATATATTCATGAAGTTCGGGGTTAACTTCAATTTCAGCAAAATTATGATCTTTGGTAACTCTTACAGCATGTTCTTTTTTTAAAAAGATGTGTTCAGGTCTTATGCCTAACAAAATTTCATCAGAATTATTAACTTTTGTTTTAATTAAATTTAAATTTATACTTTTTTGTTTCTCATTATCGGGGAAAAAAGAAATAACATTTTCATCTTTTTTAATGTAACCGCTTATAAAATTCATTGATGGAGACCCAACAAAATCAGCAACAAAAATACTATTTGGCTTATTGTAAATATTATTAGGCGTATCAAATTGTTCTATTTTACCATTATTCATTATAGCTATTTTGGTACCCAGGCTCATTGCTTCAGTTTGATCATGGGTTACATAAACCATAGTTGTTTTAAAATTTTTATGTAATTTCTTTATTTCTCTTCTCATTTCTATTCTTAACTTAGCATCAAGATTTGAAAGTGGTTCATCAAATAAAAAAATTTTTGGATCTCTAACTAAAGCTCGACCCATAGCAACTCTTTGTCTTTGCCCACCAGATAATTGTGCGGGTTTTCTTTTTAATAACTCTGTAATTTTTAATAATTCAACAATTCTATTTAGTGACTCATTAATTTTGTCTTTTGAAATTTTTCTCTGTTTTAGTCCAAAAACAATATTTTCCTCTACATTCATAGCTGGATAAAGTGCATAAGATTGAAATACAAAAGCAATATCTCTTTCACTTGGTTCCATATCGTTGACCTTTTGTGAATCAATAATAATTTCACCATTATCAGAATTCTCAAGACCCGCTATAGTATTTAATAAAGTTGATTTTCCACACCCAGATGGTCCAAGTAAAACTAAAAAATCACCATCATTAATTTCTAAATTTATACCTTTTAGAACTTCAGTTTGATTAAATTTTTTTTCTAAGTTTTTTATTTTTAATGTAGCCATCTTATCCTTTTACCGACCCTGCAGTTAATCCTTTAATGAAATAATTACCAGCTAATATATATATTACCAATGTGGGTAAAGCAGCCATAATTGCTGCAGCCATATCAACATTATAATATTTTACTGAAGCTGAAGTTAAAACCATATTATTTAAGGCTACTTGAATCGGAGCATGTTCTCCGAAAGAAAAAGTTACTCCAAATAAAAAATCATTCCATATTTGAGTAAATTGAAAAATTATGGTTACAACTAAAATTGGCAGGGAAATAGGCAATAAGATCGTAAAAAATATTTTAAAAAATCCTGCTCCATCAACTTTTGCAGCTTTCACAATTTCATCAGAAATTGAAACATAATAATTTCTAAAAAATAAAGTAGTAAAACCTAATCCATAGACAGAATGAACAAGTATCAAACCAATTGGAGAATTCGAAATACCTAAAAAACCTAAAGTTCTAGCCATAGGCAATAAGATTGCTTGATAAGGTATAAACGTTCCAAATAAAAAAAGTAAAAATATTAAATTCGCCCCTTTAAATTTCCATTTAGTGAGAGCATAACCATTAATAGCACCTAATAAAGTAGAGATTATTAAAGCAGGAATAGTTATCTTAAGAGAGTTAAAAAAATAAGGTTTTAAAAAAGTATCACTTGTTCCTTCTCCCCTACCACCCCAGGCAATTTTCCATGCATCAAAATTTATTGTACTTGGTAAACTAAAAAGATTTCCCTCTCTAATTTCATTCATTGATTTCAATGAAGTTACAATCATTACGTATAAGGGTGTTATGTAATAAAAAACAAATAGACCTAAAATTAAAAATAAAAAAATTCTAGAAAAATTTATTTTATTTAACATCTTGTTCCCTCCTCAATTCAGAATAAAGATATGGAACAATAATTGCGGAAACAGTTGCAAACATCATTATTGCACTAGCAGAAGCTAGGCCTATTTCACTTCTTCCAAAGGCCATTTTAGTCATAAAAACTGCTGGCATATCGGATGAAATTCCGGGTCCACCTGCTGTTAATGCAATTACTAAATCGTAACTTTTTATAGATAAATGAACCAATATTACTATGGCACTCATGAAAACTGGTCTCATCATTGGTAGAACAATTTTCATGTAGATTGAAATAGTGCTAGCTCCATCAACTTTAGCAGCCTTAATTACTTCGTCATCAATTGATCTTAATCCTGCTAAAAAAATTGCCATTATAAAACCTGATGATTGCCAAACACCTGCGATAACAATAGTATAAATTGACATTCCTGGAGTGACCAACCAGTCAAATTGAAAATTTTCAAAACCTAATTGATTGACAAATTTTTCAATTCCCATTGTTGGATTTAATATCCATTTCCAAGCAGTACCCGTAACAATAAATGATAGAGCCATTGGATAAAGGTAAATTGTTTTAAGAAAACCCTCAGATCGAATTTTTTGATCTAAAAAAATAGAGAGAATTACTCCAATAAAAATACATAAAATAATAAATAAAATTGTAAAAATAAATAAATTTTCTACAGCAACATGCCAACGTGGCATTTGCCAAAGTCTTATATACTGATGAATTCCCCAAAATTCATAATTTGGTAATAATTTTGAATTTGTTAATGAAACATAAAATGTCCAGGCTATAAAACCATAGACGAACCATAATAAAACTGCAAATGATGGTGCAACTACAATCTTAGGTAAATTTTTTTTTAACCATTCCATAAAAAAATAAATCTGCGTTACTTTAAAGTAACGCAGATTTTAAGAACTGTTAAGTTTAAATTACAAAGATGCTTTAACAGCTGCTGCTAATTTTTTTGCAGCATCTTTTGAAGACATATTTGAGTTAAAATGCTCTGTAACTACATCTGTTATAGCACCAGACTGAGCACCTTTAAGAGCCATTCCATGAGCATAACTTGGCATTAAACCACCAGCCGCACTAGCTGCATTTAAGTCCGCATTTGATTTTTTTGCACAATCATCAAAGTCAGCCATAGACACATCTAATCTTGCAGGTATTGAACCTTTATACATATTAAAAACTTTTTGGAAGTTTTTACCCATGATTAAACTAGCAAGTAGTTTTTGTCCTTCTAGTTTGTCAGCACCTTTTACATTGTAAAACACAAATGAGTCTACATTGTATAGATATCCTTTGTTAGATGGAGTTGGTGAACAATAATAATCTTTTCCTGGCTTTAAACCTTTAGCAGAAAATTCACCTTTAGCCCAATCTCCCATTATTTGGAAGGCAGCTTTTCCATCCATAACCATACCTGTTGCAACGTTCCAGTCTCTTCCAGGAGAACCAGCATCTGTGTATGATTTAAGTTTTCTCATTTGATCAAATACTTTAACCATTGTTGATCCACTTAAAGCTTTTTGATCTAAATCAATAAATGCTTTTTTGTAAAAATCATTTCCACCAATACCTAAAGCTACTGCTTCAAATACTGTTGCATCTTGCCAAGGTTGACCACCATGAGCAAATGGAATTATTCCAGCTGCTTGAAGTTTATCAGCTGCTGCATTGAATTCACTCCAACTTGTTGGCATTTTAATTCCATTAGAATCTAAAACTTTTTTATTTGCCCAAAACCAATCAATTCTATGAATGTTTACTGGAGCTGCACAATATTGTGTAAAATTATTACACTTCATGTGTTGCGCTACTTGCTTGCTTACTAGTTTATCCCAACCCTCAGCTTTTGCTACAGCATCAATGTTATATGGTTTGATAACACCTTGATCATCATATTCTTGAATAGCTGGACCTTTAACTTGTGCAGCCGCAGGTGCATCACCAGCAACAATTCTAGCCTTTAAAGTTTGCATAGCAGCGTCTCCACCACCACCAGCAACTGGCATATCTGTCCATTCTCCACCTTTGTCTGCAAAATCTGCTTTAAGCACACTTAGTGCTTTTGCTTCACCACCAGAAGTCCACCAGTGAAGTACTTCAGCTTTAGGTCCTGCAAATGAAATGTTAGGAACTAAAGAAATTGCAAATATTGCAATTAATATTTTCTTCATTTTCATATTTTCCTCTTAAAGTTATTTTTCAAATTAATTTGAGACCTATTCATATTAAAAAAAGTATTAAATAAATAGGGGTAATTCTGACTTTACAATTTAAAGTTGTTTTAAACTTTTTAATTATAAATTATTGATTTATCTTAAAAAAATTTTTTTTATGATTTTAAAGATCACTTTTTACGCGAATGATCTAGTAAGTGGTCTTTCTACCTAACCTTGCTGCACCTCTCACACCACTCGCATCACCAAATTTTGGTTTCAAAAATACTCCATCATATTCTCTGCCAATTACATATTTCTTTACTAAAGTTTGTATTTCAGGAAAAAAATCAATTGAATTCGAAACTCCTCCTCCAAAAACAAACGCATCAGGGTCCAGTATATTTATTATTGTAGATAAAGACATTGCTAGATTAATTTTAAATTCATCAATAAATTTATCTGCTTCGATGTCATGTTTTCTATAAAGTTCAAAAATTTCTTTTGCTTTAAGATTTTGTTTATATCTTTTATTAAATTTTTTGGCCAAACCCATTCCTGATATAAAACTTTCAATTTCACTTTCTCTCAAACTAGTAGTATTTAGGTTTTCTTTTTTTGCCGCCATATATGGTAATTGATTATGTCCCCATTCTCCCGCAATACCATTTGGGCCATTCACAATTTGTTTATCAATAACTAAACCACCTCCAGCTCCAGATCCTAATATAATTCCATAAACTATTTTATAATGTTTACCAGCTCCATCTATAGCTTCAGATAATGCAAAACAGTTTGCATCATTTTCACAAAAAACTTCTCTTCCAAGGGCTTCTCTTAAATCTTTTTGAAAAGGTTTTTTTTCAATCCAAATACAATTGGGTGCATTTTTGACTAAACCACTTTGAGGAGAGTGTACTCCAGGATGACAAACGCCTAGGGGTAAAGTTTTTTTTATTTTACTTTCAATTTCAGAAACAATTTTTTTTATTTCTTCAATAATTGAATTATAATTTTTTGGACAATCTACTCTTTCTCTATGCTTTTCATTACCTTGTTCATCTAAAATGACACTTTCAATTTTAGATGCACCAAGGTCAATTCCTATTTGCATATAATTAACCTTTAATACCTAAATGAGTATATTTAACATTTAAATAATCTTTGATTGCGTTTGACCCACCCTCTCTTCCATAACCACTTTGCTTAATACCTCCAAACGGTGCTTCTGCTATTGCTACAACTCCAGTATTTACCGCTACTGATCCTGTTTCTAATTGCTCTGAAGCTAAATGAGCTCTCTCCATTGAATTGGTACAAACATAGCTACACAAACCAAGTTCATGATTGTTTGCTCGTTCTATTACTTCATCAAATTTTTTAAAAGAAAGCATTGGGACTAAAGGTCCAAAAGGCTCCTGTTTCATAATGGTGTAATCATCTTTAACATTATCGAATATTGTTGGCTCATAAAAATAACCTTTATTGAAACCTGCTGGTCTTTTTCCTCCTAATAAAACTTTGGCTCCCTCTTGTTTTGTTTTTTCAACTAATTCTTCAACCTCATTCAATCTTTTTTGAGTTGTAAGAGGACCTAATTGAGTATCGGTATCCATACCATTTCCTATTTTAAGTTTTTTTGTTTTATCTACAAACAAATTAACAAACTCATCTTTTTTACTTTCATGAATATAAAACCTATTAGGTGAAATACATACTTGTCCATTATTTCTAAATTTTGCAGCAATTGCCATATCTGCTGCTTTTTTAATATCCGCATCATCAAAAACAATAAAAGGTGAATGACCTGAAAGTTCCATTGTTACTCTTTGAACTTTGTCGGCTGCTTGTTTTAATATTAATTTTCCAACTCTTGACGAGCCTGTAATAGAAATCTTTTTAATTATATCAGAGGCTATCAATTGTTGAGCAATACTGGGTGGATCACCTGATAAAAGATTAACTACTCCTGGAGGTACCCCACATTCTCTACAGATATCAACCATTTCCATTACAACACCTGGAGTAATTACATCTGGTTTTATAATAACTGAACATCCTGCAGCTAATGCTGTTGAAATTTTTCTTGCTGATAATACTGCTGGAAAATTCCATGGAGATAAAGCGGCAACGACTCCAACTGGTTGGTAATAAACATGGACTCTTGTATCTTCAAATCTACTTTCTATCGTTTGACCATAAATTCTTTTTGTTTCTTCAGCATTCCATTCAAAAATATCTGCCGCACCAGCAATTTCACCTTTTGCTTCAGCTAAAGGTTTACCAACCTCAAGAGTCATCCATTTAGCAAGTATATCTTGCTTCTCTCTCATCTTGTCTGCAATTTTTCTTATGATATATGCTCTTTGCCAAGGTGCAGTTTTTTTCCAAACTTGTAATCCTTTTTCTGCAGACTTAAGTGCTCTATCAACATCTTCTGGTGAAGCTTTAGACGCTTTACCTAAAATTTCTTCAGTTGCAGGATTTATAACTTCGTAAGTTTCACCATTTGAAGAAGGTGACCATTTTCCATCGATAAATTGTCCAAATTTTTCGTACATTTCTCAATCTAACACCACAATAACTTGTGTCTACTATGTAATTTTTACACATCAAACTTTTTTGAAATAATGATAGCATTGTGTTTATAGAAAGGAGTTAAATATGAAAGCATATATAATGGGAAATTATACTGAAAAAGCTTTTCAAGGATTTTTGAAAGATCCTACAAGTGATAGAAAAGCTGTTGTAGAACAACTTACGAAAGCTATGGGTGGTACGATGCATAGTATGGATATTGTCAGAGGTTCTTATGACTTTATAGTTGTTACTGATGTGCCAAGTTTTGAAGATTTTGCAGCAATTAAATTAGTTGTAGAGTCGTCAGGAGCAGTAAAAAACTTAACTATATTAGAAGCAATTGATTTTACAAAGGCAACAACGAAAGCTAGTAAAATTGGTTATAAAGCGCCAGGACAATAATTAGTATAAACTTCCAGATGCGGACTGGAAGTTTTACCTTAAAATTTGATATGTGCTAAATTTTATTTAATGTGATATCATTTTTTAAATGCAAACACTTAAAGATTCCTTTGGAAGGACTTTTCCTTATATTAGATTGTCGATAACTGACGTCTGTAACTTCAAATGTGGTTACTGCTTACCTAATGGTTATCAAATAGATAAAAGTGATAATAGAAAATTTCTTCACTTAGAAGAAGTTAGACGTCTTGCCAAAGCTTTATCAGAACTTGGTGTTAATAAAATTCGACTTACAGGAGGAGAGCCAACAGTAAGAAAGGATTTTTTTGATATTATAAAAACAATTAAAGAAAATTCAGGAATAAAGAAAACAGTTATAACAACTAATGGTTATCATCTTGATAAAATAGCTAACCAAATTAAAGAAAGTGGCTTAGATGGAATTAACATAAGTATAGATAGTCTTAATAGAGAAACATTTAAAATAATAACTGGTCATGACAGACTTGATGAAATACTTAGAGGCATTAAAGTTCTCCAGAGTCTTAATTTTAAAAATATTAAAATAAATGCTGTATTATTAAAAGGAATTAATGATAGCGAAAATGATTTCAATCAATGGTCTAACTTTATTCAAGTAAATAAAATTGATTTTAGATATATAGAACTAATGCAAACAGGAGATAACTTAGATTATTTCAAAAAATATCATATTTCAGCTACAAAATTTACAGATTACTTAAACAAAAATAATTGGATAATCCAAACATTTGGAAGGGACGCGGGACCAGCGAAAAATTATCTTAATCCAAAATTTGAGGGTAAATTTGGAGTTATAGCACCCTACTCTAAAGATTTTTGTAAAAATTGTAATAGATTAAGAATAACTGCTAAAGGAGATTTAAGATTATGCTTGTTTGGTAATACAGGAATAAATATTAGGCACTTAATGCAAAAAGATGAGCAATTAGATGAATTAAAAGATTTAATCCTAAAACAATTAAACTTTAAAAAAGAGTCTCATTATTTAGAGCTTGGTGAAACAGGTTTAACTAAAAATTTATCAACAACAGGTGGTTAATGACTAAATTAAAAATTATAAATCAAGAAGATCTTAAAGACTGGGCAAAAGAAATATTTCAAAAAAACTCTTTTAATATGGTCGATGTTTCATCTAAAAAAGAAACATTTCGTAGAGCTTTAGCTTCAGGAAAAATTTATGTAGGAAAAGAAGTTTTTGATTTAATCAAAAATAAAAAAATGCCAAAAGGAGATCCTATCACTTTAGCTGAAGTGTCAGCTGTATTAGGTGTAAAGAAAACAAGTGAATTAATTCCTTTATGTCATCCGCTTCCAATCGACCACACTGCAACTAAAATAATTATGAATGAAGTAGATAATTCATTGGAGGTTTTTTGCGTTGTGTCAGCAGTAGCTAAAACTGGTGTCGAGATGGAGGCTATTATGGGTGTTAACGCTGCTTTAATAACTATTTATGATTTAAGTAAAATAGTAAATCCACATCTAAAAATAGATAACGTGAAGTTATTAATTAAAGAAGGTGGAAAAAGTGGATTGTGGACTAATCCTGATGGGTTGCCTGATTTTTTAAAAAACATATTTTAATTCTACATGTCCGTTTATCTGAGTACTCAAAAAGTTATTAAAGACTGGATCGACTACAACGATCATATGAATGTTTCATATTATCTACTAATGTTTGATAAATATGGTGCTGATATATTAAATAATATTTTTAAGATGGGTGAGCACTCAGCAAAAACAACAAAGAAAAGTACAATGATTGTAGAGTCTCATATAACGTTCAATCAGGAACTTCAACTAAACGATGAGGTAGATATCAATTGTGTTTATTTCGATCATGATAAAAAACGACTTCAATATAAAATGGAAATGATTCATAAAGAAAAAAAGTATTTAGCATCAACAATAGAAATTCTTTCCTTGTATGTTAATTTAAATACAAGAAAAGTTTCTGAATTTGAGCAAGAAAAAGTAAAGATAATGGATGACTTTATTGAAAAAAATAAATCCCAATTTAATAATGAAAACTTAAAATTTTCATCAAAATTAAAAAAATGAAAGTTAAATTAGAATTATTTGGAGCTAGTAGAGACTTTAGTAATAAAGATCACTTAGAACTTGAGGTTCAAGATAAAGCGTCTATTGATGATTTAAGAAATGTGATCATAAAATATCTCAATAAAAATTTTAGTGGAAATATAAACTTCATAAAAATTGTAAAATCTTCAGCTTTTTGTTCTGAAAATAATGAAATAATTAGCGACAATTATAAAATCACAAAAGATCAAAAAATTGGTATCATACCCCCTATCGGAGGAGGTTAATGCTTCATACAAAAATAGTAGATTCTAAAAAAGAGAAGATACTTACTTCTAACGCTGAAAAGTTTATTAAAGACTCTAAGTTTGGAGCATCAATTTATTTTTTAGGTACTGTAAGAAATATCAATGACAATAAAACAGTAACTGGAATAACTTATGACAGTCATGACGAAATGGTGATTAAAAGTTTTGAGGAAATTTATAATGAAGCAGATCAAAAATTAGATATTAAAGATAAAGCTGTATTTATCGAACATGCTAAAGGACACCTAAAGTTAGGTGAGATTAGTATTATTATCGCAGTTGCTTGTAAACATCGTGATCAGGCTTATATTTTTTCAAGATATATAATTGAGGAAATTAAAAAAAGGTCTCCAATTTGGAAAAAAGAACATTATGAAAATGAAGAAAGTGAATGGTTAAAAGGAAACACTATTACTAATGAAAAAGTTTAAACATTCAGAAATTACACCTGAAAAAATTTATAAGAAAAGAAGATCTTTTATTAAGTCTATGGGTTGGGGCTTAGGCGCATTTACTTTAAATTCAGTTCCATTAATTAATGTAAAAGCTAGTAATTTAAATGAACCAACTAGCTATGAAGATATTACGACATATAATAACTACTATGAGTTTGGTACTGGTAAAGGTGATCCACACAGAAGGGCAAAAAATTTTACTACAAAACCTTGGGCTGTTAAAATTGAAGGTGAAATTGAAAAATCATTAGAACTTCCAATTGAAGAAATTTTAACAATAAAATCTGAGGAAAGAATTCTTAAACTACGATGCGTCGAAGGTTGGTCTATGGTTATTCCATGGTTGGGCTTTTCATTAAGTAAACTACTTAACAAAGTTCAGATTAAATCAACTGCAAAGTTTGTAGAATTTGAAACTGTTTACAATCCAGATGAAATGGTTGGCCAAAGATATCCTGTTTTAAACTGGCCCTATATCGAAGGTCTGAGAATTGATGAAGCAATGCACCCACTTACTACTGTTGTAACTGGTTTGTATGGTAAGCCTTTACCAAATCAAAATGGTGCACCTCTAAGAATATTTATTCCGTGGAAGTATGGTTTTAAGAGTGCAAAATCAATAGTAAAAATCAGATTAACAAAAAATATGCCTAATACTGCTTGGAAAAATGCTTCACCAAGAGAATATGGTTTTTACTCAAATGTAAATCCTGAAGTTGATCATCCTAGGTGGTCTCAAGCAACTGAAAGAGTAATCGGAGAAAGTATTTTAGCTCCAAGAATAAAAACTTTAATGTTTAATGGTTACGGAGATGAGGTTGCTCATCTTTATAGTGGTATGGACCTTAAAAAAAATTATTAAATAAATTGAAGAATTATTTCAAGCCTGCTGTTTTCCTCTTATCACTTTGGCCGATTTATATAATCGTTTATCAATTAATATATAATAAATTAGGTCCTGAGCCCGTTGATAGGATTATAAATCATTTCGGAGAATGGACTTTAATATTTGTACTTTTAACTCTTTCAATGTCACCTCTTAAGAAAATCACGAATTCTTTAGAATGGATTAAATTTAGAAGAATGCTGGGTTTGTTTGCATTTTTTTATGCTTCAATTCATATGCTTAGTTACGTTGGGCTTGATTATAGATTTGATTTTGAGCCATTGATTGATGATGTTTTAAAGAAAAAATTTATTTTTATAGGTTTTTCTGCTTGGTTATTACTAATTCCTTTAGCGATTACTTCGTCAGATAAAATGGTTAGAATTTTAAAAAAAAATTGGCAAAAATTACATAGGTTGGTTTATATAATTTCAATTTTTGGGGTTTTACACTTTATCTGGTTATCAAAAACTATATTTTTTAAACCATTAATTTTTTTGATTATCTTAATTATTCTTCTTTTATTTAGGATAAATTTAAAGAAACTTAATTTATCGTAGTATCTTCAGGTATGCAGATCTCAGATCTTGTTAAAAATCTTCTTCCAGTACCATTATCTAATGAAAACATTCCGCCCATACCTTTGACACAATCAATTATCAAGTCTGTATTTTTCCAAGCTTCATGTTGTGTTTCACTTATATAAAAAGGAATACCTCCTATTTTACCAATCATTACATCGTCTTGACCTACTTGGTATTCTTTTGATGGATAACACATTGGTGCACTACCATCGCAACATCCACCTGATTGATGAAATAATAATTCTTTACCGTGATTTTTTTTTAATTCTTCTATTAAATCTAATGCTGAAGGTGTTGCTGTAACTTTCATATTTATATGGCCCGTAGTTTAATACGGGCCATTATAATATATCTATTAAAAGAAGCCTAACTTTTTCTCACTGTAAGACACGTGTAAGTTTTTCACTTGTCTATAATGATTTAACATCATTTTGTGAGTTTCTCTTCCGATACCAGATTGTTTGTATCCGCCAAATGCCGCATGAGCTGGGTAAGCATGGTAACAGTTTGTCCAAACTCTACCAGCTTGTATTTCTCTTCCCATTCTGTATGCGATATTTCCATTTCTAGTCCAAACACCAGCACCTAAACCATAAAGAGTATCATTGGCAATTTTTAATGCCTCTGCTTCATCTTTAAATTTAGTTACTGATACTACTGGTCCAAAAATTTCTTCTTGGAAGATTCTCATTGAATTATCACCTTCGAAAATAGTTGGTTCAATATAGTTTCCTTTTTCTAAACCACTATTAACTTTAGCAACATTTCCACCACATAGAACTTTGGCACCTTCTTTCTTACCTAAATCTAAGTAAGATTTGATTTTTTCCATTTGTTCTACGGATGCTTGAGCACCAATCATAGTTTCCATTTTTAGAGGATTGTCTTGTTTAACAGCTTTTGTTCTAGCAACAGCTCTTTCCATAAACTTATCATAGATAGACTCTTGAACTAGTACTCGACTTGGACAAGTACAAACTTCCCCTTGGTTAAGTGTAAACATTGCAAAACCTTCTAAACATTTATCAAAGAAGTCGTCATCTTGCGCCATAACATCTTCGAAGAAAATATTTGGAGATTTTCCACCAAGCTCTAAAGTAATTGGAATTAAGTTTTGAGACGCATATTGCATAATCAAACGACCAGTTGTTGTTTCACCTGTAAAAGCAATCTTTTTGATTCTTTTAGATGAAGCTAAAGGTTTACCTGCTTCTAAGCCAAAACCACTTACAACGTTAACAACTCCTGGAGGTAATAAATCACCAATCATTTCCATTAATAACATTATAGAAGCTGGAGTTTGTTCAGCTGGTTTTAGAACAACACAGTTACCTGCAGCTAATGCTGGAGCAAGTTTCCAAGTCGCCATTAAAAGTGGGAAGTTCCAAGGTATAATTTGACCAACTACACCTAATGGTTCTGGTATATGATAAGAATATTCACTATTACTTATCTCTGCAACAGAACCTTCCTCAGCTCTAATTACACCTGCAAAATATCTCCAGTGATCAACCACTAAAGGTAAATCTGCGGCCATACATTCTCTTATTGGCTTTCCATTATCTAAACATTCTGCTGTAGCTAATGTGTTAAGATTTTTTTCTATAACATCAGCAATCTTTAAAAGAATGTTTGATCTTTCTGTTATTGAAGTTTTACCCCAAGTTGGAAAAGCTGCATGAGCAGCATCTAAAGCTGCATCTACATCTTTTGCATCTGATCTAGCTATTTGACAAATTACCTCGTTATTTATAGGTGTAACATTGTCAAAGTACTTGCCAGACTTAGGTTCTACAAATTTACCGTTTATATAATTTCCATATTTAGCTTTATATGGGAACGGTACTTTTAAGTGAGACGTATCCAACAAAGGAGACGAAGCACTTTTCATTGTTTCTGTACTCATTTTTTTTACCCCTCTTTTTTTTTTTGTTAGTTTAAGCTTATTGTTTTTTCTAGATTTTTTAGAACGCTTCTTAGTCGCAGACTTTTTTGTCACAACTTTTTTTTTCGTTTTTATTTTTTTTCTAGATGTTTTGACCAATTTAGATTTTTTCTTTTTGGTCTTTGGCTTTGCTTTTCTTTTTCGTTTAATAGCCATTCTTTATTAAACTAACAATCATTAAACATGTCCATTTGAAATATTCTAAATTTTCTACTTAGAATTGTACGAATACTATATCTTGTGCTAAAGAAAAAATTCTTTAATATTTTTTTATGAACAAAAATGAAAAAAAAGAAATCCAATCAGCTACATTTGAGAGATTGCTTAAGCATCTAGATGAAAGAAAAGATGTACAAAATATTGATCTTATGAATTTAGCAAATTTTTGCAGAAATTGTTTATCAAGATGGTACAGGGAAGAAGCTGAAAAAAAAGGTATATCTATTTCAGATCCAGATGCTAGAGAGCATATTTATGGAATGCCTTATTCAGAATGGAAAGAAAAATATCAAAAATAATTATTTTTCTTTTAATCTTGGGAATAGTTCAACGAAATTACATGGTTTATGATTGATATCTAGTTGATACTTCAAAATTCCATCCCATGCATCAGTAACGCCTCCTGATGATCCTGGTAAAGCAAAAATATATTTACCGTTTGCTAAAACTGCACAAGCTCTTGATTGAATTGCTGAAGTACCAACAGTTTTTAAACTTAAGTTTCTGAAAGTTTCTCCAAAACCTGGGATATGTTTGTCTGCTATCTGCTCTATAGCCTCTGGGGTTATATCCCTGCCTGTCAACCCTGTTCCACCAGTTGTAATAATAACATCTATTTCTTTTTTATTAATCCATTCTTTAAGAATAACAACAATATCTTTTTTATTATCTTTACAAATTTTTCTATCAATGAGTTTGTGATTGGCTTCATTAATTTTTTCTACCAATATTGCTCCTGATTTATCATTATCAAAAGTCCTAGTATCTGTTACAGTCAAAAGTGCTATATTTACTTTCATAAAAATTTATTAATATGATTATATTATCAATTTCATTTCTAATAACAGCTATTTTATATTCAAGTATTGGTTTTGGTGGGGGTTCAACTTATCTAGCTTTATTGATAATTTGGGATATTCCTTATTACATTTTTCCAGTCATAGCTTTACTATGTAATATAATTGTTGTTTCAGGCAATTCTTTTAATTATGTTAAAGCAGGAAATCATAACTTTAAATTGTTGATACCATTTTTAATTGGGTCAATTCCTTTAGCTTTTTTAGGTGGAACATTAGTAATTAATAAAGAAATATTTGAAATATTGCTATTTTTAGTTCTATCCTTTGCAGGATTACTATTATTAGCAAATAATAAATCTTATGGGGACAAGGAAATAATTGTCAAAAAAATTAATGTTTTCATTTCAATCTTTTTAGGTTCGATTTTAGGATTAATCTCTGGTATAGTTGGTATTGGTGGGGGAATTTTCTTAAGCCCTATACTTTTTTTATTAAAAGCGGATAAACCTAAAAATATTGCAACTACTGCATCGTTGTTCATACTTATTAACTCTCTTTCAGGAATAGTAGGTCAATTTACAAAAGAAATTGTTTTAAAAGAAATTACATTATACTGGCCTTTATTTTTAACTGTTTTCATTGGTGGCTTTATTGGAAATTATTTAAATCTTAAAATTTTTTCAAATAGGATGCTAGCTTTGATAACATCATTGCTAGTTATTTTTGTAGCTTTAAGGATGGCTTTTAAAATATTTATTTAAATTTCAATTGATTTATTAAAATTTTTAAAATATATTTAAGTTGCCGATTTGATCCTATTGCGGGCAATAACTGCTAAAATGGAAATTCCCAACATAATCGATCTGCAGGTATTTGAACTGTATTGTGCGCCTAGCATTAAGCTAAAGCACTAAAAAAGCGAGGATAAAATGAACTTAAATTTTTTTAAACAAACTAGAATATTGGATGGAGGAATGGGTCAAGAACTTCTAGCAAGAGGAATGGCACCTAATGGAACTTTATGGAGTGCAAATGCACTTCTTCAAGAAAAATATCATCAACTTTTATTAGATACACATATTGATTTTATTAAAGCTGGAGCTGAGGTTATTGTTACAACTACATTTACAACCAGAAAAATAAGATTAAGAGACAATAATGTTGAGGATAAGTTTGAATATTTAAATAAAAAAGCTGGTGAAATTGCACAAAAAGCAAAAGAATTATTTCCAAATATTTTAGTTGCCGGGGGATTACCTCCTCAGTATTTAACTTATGAAGCTGACACAAGACCAGATACTGAGATTACTGAAAATTTTAAAACTCAAGCTGAATTACTAAACCCTTATGTGGATTTTTTTTATTTAGATGTTTTAAGTAGCGTAAAAGAGTTCAAAATTGCTATAGAGAGTATTTCTCAATTTAATAAACCATATTTAATTGGAGCTCATATTTCAGAAGGTACAAACTTACCGAGTGGTGAAAAAATTTCTGAAATAGTATCTAAAATTAAACATGAAAAATTATTAGGAATTATGCTTTCTTGTGTTTCTCCTGAAAATTATGAGTTAAATTTAAATGAAATAAAAAATTTAGGTATTCCATTTGGTTTTAAACTTAATGGCTTTATAAAGACTAATCCAAAACCAAATTACACAGGTGCTTTTAACGGAAGTAAAACTGGAAATCCCAATGAATTTCTTGGTGTTCGTGAGGATTTAACTCCAGAAAAAATGTTTGAATTTGCAAAAAAATTTAAAAATGCGGGTGCGACTATTCTTGGAGGTTGTTGTGAAACCAGACCTTCACATATTAATGCTTTTTCAAAACTGAAGTAAATTTTTTATAACCTGCTATTCTTACAATGTAAATTCCAATACATACGGCTACTAGGGATAAAAATAATTTAAATGTAACTAATTCTTTTAAAAAAATATAACCTAAAATGGTTCCAAAAATTGGTATTAAATATGAAACTTGTGATTGGAAGATTAAACCATTATTAATTAAAATCCTGAATCTCAAAAGCCAAGCAATCCCAGTCGAAACCAATCCAAGATAGATTACAGAAATAGTAGAGTCTAATCTTGGTGTTAGTTCCCAAGGTTGTTCAATAAAACTCACTAGAGGAATTAAAATAATTGTTGCCCATATCAATATTGAACCAGTAACATTTTCATTTTTTTTCTTACTTATCTTTAGTGTCAGTACTCCACCAATTACATAACATGTGGATCCTAAAACAATAAGTAATGCAGAGCTAAAGTTATTTTCATTAATTAATATATTGTCTGAAAATAAATAAACTATTCCTGAAAATCCAATTAATACTCCAATAGTTCTTAAAAGATTAAATTTTTCATTTTTTGTATAAAAATGACCAAGAATTGTTGAGCTTAAAGTGGTAGTTGACATTAAAATAGCTGCTAAATTACTTTGGACAGACTTAACTCCATATGCAATTAAAAAAAAAGGTGCAACCAAATTAATAAAACCTATCATAGCAAACCAATGCCAATCTTTTGAAAAAGCTTCAATTTTAATTTTTTTATAATAACAAAGTAATAAAACTGGAATTGCTCCAAAAAAAACTCTTAAAAAAGCTATCGTGACAGGTCCAAATGAGTAAGTTGCAATCTTGATGTTAAAAAAAGCTGAAGCCCAAATTAGTGCTAAGAATGTAAGTAATAAATAATCTAATAATTTTGGTTGTCTCATTCTATTATTTCTTCAATTTTCCCATTGGTAATTTTTTGTAAATTTGTAAAATTAATTTTGAATATACAATTTGGATGTCCTGCTGCAGCATATAAAAAGTTAAATCTTTCTAATGAATTATCTATAAAAATATCAATTTTGTTTAAGTGACCCACTGGAGAAACTCCTCCAATTGTATAACCAGTAATATTTTTTACCTCATCAGCAGTAGCCATTAAGGCATTTTTAATTTTAAGAGTTTTTTTAATCTTATTTAGAGAAGCTTTTTTATCACCAGCTACAAGGAATAAAGTAAACTGATTCTCAGTTTTAAAAAGTAAGCTTTTAACAATAGCACCAACTTCACAACCTAAAGACGAAGCTGCTTCTAAAGCAGTTCTAGCAGAGTTATCCAAAACAATAACACTCATATTAGGATCAAATGCTCTTAATATTTTATCAACCCTTTTAACTGGGTCTTTGTCTAATAAACTCATTATTCAACTTTTAATTGTTAGTTATTTTTAATGTTTAATTATACACTTATGTAAAAAATGCATAGGTGTTATTAAGTAAAAGAGCATTATCTATCAGTCTTTTTTTGGTAATACAACGTTCAGAATTATACAGGAGAGAAAATGAGCACTAAAGATGTTTTAAAATTTATTAAAGATAAAGAAGCAGAATTTGTAGATTTAAGATTTACTGATCCAAGGGGTAAATTACAACACCTTACAATGGACTCTTCTATCGTTGACGAGGATATGTTGAAAGAAGGTGTATTCTTTGATGGTTCGTCTATTGCTGGTTGGAAGGCAATTAATGAGTCTGACATGATTTTAAAACCTGATACATCAAGATTTTTTTTAGATCCTTTTACATCTCATAATACTGCAGTTTTATTTTGTGATATTTTAGATGCTGTAAAGAAAACTCCTTACGAAAGAGATCCTAGAGGTGTAGCAAAAAAAGCTGAGGAATATTTAAAATCTTCGGGAGTTGGAGATAAAGCTTTTTTTGGTCCAGAACCTGAATTTTTTGTTTTCGATGATG
Source organism: uncultured Pelagibacteraceae bacterium (assembly GCA_902573585.1). GTDB lineage: Bacteria > Pseudomonadota > Alphaproteobacteria > Pelagibacterales > Pelagibacteraceae > Pelagibacter. The sequence goes on along the minus strand of CACGKH010000003.1, from coordinate 1,915 downwards.
TTAGAATTAAAAATGATATGAACGAGTGTGGTTTTAAAATTGATAGTAAAGAAGGTCCATACAATTCTGGTAAAGTATATGAAAATGGTAACATGGGACATAGACCTCCAGTTAAAGGTGGATATTTTCCAGTTCCTCCAGTTGACAGTGAACAGGATATGCGAGGTGAATATTTAAAAAATTTAAAAGAAGTTGGCATCAAAGTTGAAAAACATCATCATGAAGTTGCTCCCAGTCAGCATGAACTTGGTATGTATTTTGGTACTTTAGTAAATCAAGCTGATAACGTACAGCTTTATAAATATGTTGTTCAAATGGTAACACATTCTTTTGGTAAAACTGCTACTTTTATGCCAAAGCCAGTGGCCGGTGATAATGGATCGGGAATGCATATTCATCAATCAATTTGGAAAGGTGATAAACCCGTGTTTTCTGGAGATGCTTATGCTGGTCTTTCGGAAACTGCTTTACATTATATTGGTGGAATCCTCAAACATGCAAAGGCAATCAATGCTTTTGCTAACTCTACAACAAACAGTTATAAAAGATTAGTTCCAGGTTTTGAAGCTCCAGTTCTTTTAGCTTACTCTGCAAGAAACAGGTCAGCATCATGTCGTATTCCTATTACATTAAGTAAAAAAGGTGCAAGATGTGAAATTAGATTTCCTGATGCATCAGGTAACCCTTATCTTACTTTTGCAGCAATGTTAATGGCGGGTCTGGATGGTATTAAAAATAAAATTCATCCAGGTGAATCATTCGACAAAGATTTATATGAGTTACCACCAGAAGAAGTTAAAGCTATTCCAACAGTTTGTGGATCATTAAGAGAAGCTATGGAAAGTTTAGATAAAGATAGAGAATTTTTAACTCAAGGTGGTGTATTTACGGATGATCAAATAGATGCTTACATTGCGCTTAAGTTCGAGGAAATTCACAAATTCGAACATGCACCTCATCCAGTAGAATTTGAGATGTATTACAGTAGTTAATTACTGTCTTGTAGTTGCGATAGTATCTTTGTTAGCCCCTTTTTTAACAACGTAATCCTGAGTACCATTAGCACCAGTGTTAACCTCTTTACGTAGATCTTTAAAAAAAGTTTTTTCTTTCAAAGAATTTTTTAGGTTCTTAACAAGATTTTTAAATTCAAATTTGTTCATAAGAGAATCATATACTAGTTATGCGTATAATGCAATACTGCTATGCAACTTATGGGATACTGATATTTAATCGATTTTAAATGACTCCCCACAGCCACATCGCTCAGTTTCATTGGGATTATTAAAAACAAAAGACGATGAAAACTCCTCTTTTTTATAGTCCATTTCTGTACCTAAAAGATACAATACTGCTGCTGGGTCTATAAACACTTTAACTCCTTTATCTTCAACCACTTCATCATTTGGATTGAGTTCTTTCGAATATTCCATAACATAAGACATACCTGCACAACCTCCAGACTTTACTGAAACTCTTACGCCTAAAGCATCTTTTTCAGCACTAGACATTATTTCTTTAATTCTTGTTGCTGCATTATTACTTAATTTAATTATTGAATTCATTATAAATTTAACTCCAACTTAGCTGCATCTGACATCATATCTTTGGTCCAAGGTGGATCCCAAACTAATTGAAGATCTACATCATCAATTTCTTCTACTTGCATTGCTCCTTCTTTAACCTCTTTAGGTAAACTTTCGGCAACAGGACAATTTGGTGTGGTTAAAGTCATTTTAATTTCGGCTTTTCGACCTTCAACTTTAATATCATAAATTAAACCTAATTCATAAATATTCACAGGTAACTCAGGGTCATAAATCTTTCTAATTTCTTCAATAATTTTATTTTTTACTTCCATAAACAACTAACTTTCAGTACTTACTTCGTTCCCATCATTTTTCATGGCTGAGAC
>CACGKH010000002.1 GCA_902573585.1 uncultured Pelagibacteraceae bacterium | reverse complement strand
CACCGTCTTTTATCAATAATTCTTTAAGCTCTTTTTTTATCATGTTAACTATGTTTGGACCTCTAAAAACCATTCCAGTATATAGTTGGACATAATTAGCACCTGCCGCTAATTTATCATAAGCACTTTTTCCTGAATCTACACCACCCACTCCAATTATTTTAATTCTTCCATTAAGAGTTTTATAAAATTTACTTATTAACTGTGTAGATTTTTTCTCGATAGGTTTTCCTGATAGTCCTCCTTTTTGATGTTTTTGAATGTTGCTCAAGGCTTCTCTTGATGCATCTGATGTGTTTGAAACAATGACTACTTCTATATTGTTACTCAAAAGGACCTCTGAAATCCTATTAATTTCTTCATCATTAATGTCTGGGGACACTTTGACAGCTATTGGTATTTCTGAACCCAAATTTTTTTTTTCTTTGTTTATTGATTCCAGTAATTCATTTAACTTTTTTTGGTCATGAAAATTTCTCAAATCCTGTGTATTTGGTGAAGATATGTTTATTGTAATATAATCAGCTACTTCATTAAAAGTTTTTAAACATTCAATATAATCTTTAAGTCTGTCTGCTGTATCTTTGTTGGGCCCAATATTAATTCCAAGTAAACCAGTTTGAGCATTTGATCTAATACGATCAACAACTTTAGTAGCTCCGTGGTTATTAAAACCAAGCCTATTAATTAATGCTTCATCTTCAACAAGTCTAAAAACTCTAGGTTTTGAGTTTCCATATTGTTTTAAAGGTGTAATCGTACCAACTTCAACAAAACCGAAGCCTAATTTAAATAATGAATTATATACTTCAGCATTTTTATCAAATCCTGCCGCCATCCCAATTGGATTATCTAAATTTTTATTAAATAATTTAGTTTTAAATATAGGATTGCCTTTATCTATATCTAAAACATTTGGAACAAAATTAAATTTTAATGATTTTATAGCTAAACTATGCGCTGTTTCAGGATCTAATTTAAAAATTAAAGATCTTAAATTTGAAAACATTATTTAATCTTATTTAATATAAGATCTTTTGTTTCTTTAACACCAAAAAAACTTATAAAAAAACCCATTCGAGGACCATTTTCATCACCAAATACAACTTGATAAATCAATTTAAACCAATCTCTTAGATTTTCTGAATATCCATTTTCTTTTCCAGTCGAGTAGATTAAAGTTTGAATATCTTCCGGAGTCATTCTATCGTTACACTTGTCTAAAGTTTTTATTAAACCCTCTAAAGCTAGTCTTTCATCTTTATTTGGTTTTTTATAATTTTTTTGTAATTTAATGACATCATTAAAATATTTAATTGCATATCCAACCAGCTTATCAAATATTGGATGTTCTTGTTCTGAAATATCAGTTTTATATTTTTTAACAAATTTCCATAAAAGATCATTGCTATCCGCATTACTCGTTTCAACAAGGTTAAGTAGCATTGAAAAAGACATAATCATATTTTCTTTAGGTACTTCACTATTATGAACATGCCATACAGGGTTCATAAGTAACTGTAATTCGTTTTGAGTTTTGGCTTTCTCAATAAAGTCCAGATATTCATCTACAGCCTTTGGAACTATTTCTTTATAAAGTTTTTTTGCCCTTTTTGGATTTTGATACATATATAATGATAAACTTTCGGGTGATGCATATTCTAACCATTGATCAATAGTAATTCCATTCCCCTTCGATTTTGAAATTTTTTCTCCTTTTTCATCTAAAAATAATTCATATGCAAATCCTGATGGATTTTTTTTTCCAATCAATTTAATTATTTTTGATGATAAAGTTGCACTTTCAATGAGATCTTTTCCATACATTTCAAAATCAACATCTAATGCATACCATCTCATTGCCCAATCTACTTTCCATTGCAATTTACAACTTCCATCTAAGATACTTGCCTCTAAATCTTCTCCGTTATTATCAAAAATGATTCTAGAATTTTCTTTATTAATTTCTTTCACTGGTATTTCTAAAACTTTTCCCGTATTAGGGCATATTGGTAAAAATGGACTATATGTTTTTTGACGCTCTTTTCCTAAAGTAGGTAATATTATATTCATTATTCCATCGTAGTTTTCTAGAATAGTTTTAAGTGAAGTGTTAAAATAACCCGACTTGTAGAGAGAAGTTGAACTTTTAAAATTATAATCAAAATTAAAATTATCTAAAAAATTTTTTAACATTTCATTATTATGTTCACCAAAACTTTTAAATTTTTCAAAAGGATCTGGAACTTCGGTGAGGGGCTTGTGTAAATTCTTTTGCAATAAATCTTTTTGTGGTACATTGTCTGGAACTTTTCTGAGGCCATCCATATCATCAGAAAATGTAATAATTTCTGTTGGAAGATCAGTTAAGTGTTTAAGAGCATTAACTATCATTGTTGTTCTTGCAACTTCACCAAAAGTTCCTATGTGTGGGAGACCGCTAGGACCATAACCGGTCTGAAGTGTTATTTTTCCCTTTTTTTCAATAAATGATTTTCTCTCTCTAAGCATTTTTTTTGCTTCAACGAAAGGCCATGCATTTGTTTTGTCTAAATTTTCTTTTTTAACCATGAATTATTCAAATAATATCTTAAATTAACGATTTAACTAATTCTTATAGAGTTGAAATTTATTTACCATAAAATAATGTTCTTTCAAAATGTCTAATTACAAAACTGTTTTTTTTTACTCTTGGAATCCTTCAAATAATTCTTGGAATTTTTATGTTAATTCCATTAATTGCACAATTCTTTTATAGTGAAATTGACTCTTCTTTTTTTGGAGCATCAATTGTTACAATCATTTTTGGAACATTGTTTTTTTTGTCAAACTTAGATCATGATAAAAAATTAAATTTACAACAAGCGTTTTTATTGACTGCATTATCATGGTTAAGCATTGCAATTTTTGGTTCTCTACCATTTGTTTTTTCTAGTATTGAATTTACTTTTACAAATGCTTTCTTTGAAAGTATGTCCGGAATAACGACAACTGGTTCTACAATTATTTCAAATTTAGAAGAAATGCCAAGAGGTATTTTATTGTGGAGAGCTTTGCTCCAATGGCTTGGCGGGATTGGTATAATTGTTATGGCCATTACACTTATGCCAATAATGAACGTTGGTGGAATGCAGTTATTCAAAATTTCAAATAACGATTCTTCTGAAAAGATTCTTCCTAAATCAAAAGAAATAGCTTTGCGATTAATCTATATTTATTCTGGTTTAACCCTTTTTTGTGCAATTTCTTATAAAATTCTTGGGATGAATTTTTTTGATAGTTTAACACATTCAATGACTACAATAGCTACAGGTGGTTTTTCAAACTATAATGAATCTATTGCCTTTTTTAATAGTTTTTCTATTGAAATTTCAGCAATGATTTTTATTATTTTAGGAAGTATTCCTTTTATAGCTTACATAAAATTTTTAAGTGGAAATAAGAAAATTTTTTTTTCTGATATTCAAATTAAATCTTTTTTGAAAATAATAATTATTAGTATTAGTATTTTGTTTGTTTATTTAATAGTAAGTGATTCAGAGCAAATAAGTCTAAGGTCTATTTTTTTTAATGTTATTTCTATTTTGACTGGAACAGGTTATGTGAATGCTCAATTTGATAATTGGGGTGGTTTCCCTTTAATTTTATTTTTGGGTTTAATGTTTATAGGTGGTTGTGCTGGTTCTACAACATGTGGTATTAAAATATTTAGATTGCAAATTTTATACTCATTTATTTCAAATCAACTAAAAAAGATAATTTATCCTAATGCTATTTTGGTTATGAAGTACGATCAAAATCCTGTTGATAATAAATTTATCGCCTCAATTATTTCTTTTATTTACATGTATTTTGTAATATTTTTTATTATTACAGCATTACTTTCGTTAACAGGTTTAGATTTTATTACTTCAATTTCTGGAGCTGCAACATCTATATCTAACGTGGGTCCAGGGCTTGGTTCTATAATTGGTCCTAATGGAAATTTTTCATCTCTACCAGACATTTCAAAATGGATATTAAGCTTGGGAATGATTTTAGGTAGACTTGAGCTATTCGCTATACTAGTGTTATTTCTACCTTCTTTTTGGAGAAATTAAAAATGATTGAACTAAAAAAACAATCTCTTTCAGAAATGTTCTCAATTTATTTTGATAAAAGAATGTTAAAAATTTTATTATTGGGTGCAATCTCAGGTTTTCCATGGGTTTTGATTGGAAGCAGTCTAAGCTTATGGTTAAAAGAAGATGGATTAAGTCGATCGACTATTGGTTGGGCTGGATTAATTTTTGGAGTTTATGCGTTTAATTATTTATGGGCACCTTTAGTTGATAGAATACAAATACCCTTTTTAACAAAAAAAATTGGTCATAGAAGAGGCTGGATTGTTTTAATGCAGCTCATAATTTTATTTTCACTCATTATGTGGAGCATAATTAACCCCACAGAAAATTTAGCACTGGTGATTACAGTTGGTTTAATAATTGCAATTGCATCTGCTACACAAGACATAACGGTTGATGCTTTAAGAATCGAACAGATTGGTGAAAATGAGGGGAAATCAATGGCTGCAGGTGCAGCTATGGCTGTTGTTGGATGGTGGTCAGGCTATAAGCTTGGTGGTGTCTTGTCTCTTTTTTCTGCTGAAATTTTACAAACTAGAGGTTTTGAAAATTACTGGCAATTAACTTTTTTAATTTTAGGTATCTTGGTGATCTTAATGAATATTGGTTTAATGTTTGTTAAAGAATCTGAAAATCCTGAAAGATATAATAAACAAAGAGAAAATGATAAATTAATTTCAAATAATTTTAAAAGTAAAAATGTATTTACTCAATTTATATCATGGATAGGTGGAACTATCAGTGGACCAATAACTAGTTTTTTCAAAAAGAATGGTTTTTCAATTGCTCTTGGAATATTAGGATTTGTTTTTCTATTTAAAGTTGGAGAAGCCTTTTTGGGAAGGATGTCTATTATTTTTTATAAAGAAATAGGTTTTAGTAAATCAGATATTGCAATTTATTCAAAAACTTTGGGTTGGATCACAACAGTAATATTTACTCTGTTAGGTGGGTTGTTTGTTATAAGATCTGGAGTTTTAAAAGCAATGTTCTTAGCTGGTATCATTATGGCTAGTACTAATTTATTATTCAGTGTTTTAGCCTGGAGTGATAAATCTGAATTATTATTTGCAATAGCAGTAATTTTTGATGATATAGCTGCAGCATTTGCAACAGTAGCATTTGTTGCTTTTATCTCATTGTTGGTTGATAGGGCTTATACAGCTACACAGTATGCACTGCTAGCTTCAATCGGTACGGCTGGAAGAACTACCCTAGCATCTTCCTCTGGATCTTTAGTAGATTGGTTAAATGGTGATTGGGGGACATTTTTTATTCTAACTGCTCTTATGGTTATTCCATCTTTAATCATTCTTTGGATAATGAGAAATAAGTTAAAACTAAGTGAAAAATAATTTCTTCAATTATTCTGTAGCCAACATTTATTCAAAACCTTCATATAATTCTGATGTTAGTTCTCAGATTTTATATGGTGAAAAATTCAAAATTTTATCAAAAAAAAAGAATTGGATAAAAATTAAAACAAGTTTTGATAACTATGTTGGCTTTATAAAAAAAAATAAATTTAATCAAAATTTTAAACCTTCAAATAAGATTTATAAATTAAAATCAAGAATTTTTAGAAAAGTGAATGATAAGTTTTTACCAACAAATAATTTTCTCTATTTCGCTTCTGGAATTTCAATAAAAAGAAAAATTAAGAATTTTATTGAATTTGAAAAAAATAAGTGGATTAAAATTTATGATACAAAAAAAATTAATCATCTCGAAAATAATTTTATAAAAATACTTAAGTTATTTTTAGGATGTAAATATTTATGGGGAGGAAAAACCTCTAAAGGTATTGATTGTTCGGCTTTAATCCAAATTTATTTTTATTATAACAGGAATTTTTTTCCTAGGGACTCAAAAGACCAAATAAAATTTTGTAAAAAGAAAGTAAGCAAGAAATTATCAAAAGGTGATATCATTTTTTGGAAAGGTCACGTAGGGATGTGTTTAAATCAATCAAAATTTATCCATGCTTATGGACCCAAAAAAAAAGTATTAATTATGCCTACAAATTTTACAATTAAAGTTATTAAAAAAACCGCAAAGTTAACGGTAAAAAAAGTAAGTAATATTAAAAATTTCTAATCCCGACCAAAATTTGGTTTATCAATATCTTGTTTAAGTTTAATAATTTTAGACCTAACTTTTTTAGTTTGTGCTAATTTTTTTAGAATTGATTTATTATTCTTTTTATTAATATCTTTTTTAAAAGACTTTAGGTTTTTGATAAATAGATCTATAGCCTTTTTAATATTCACCTTATTATCAAAAAAAATATCTCTCCACATTATTTCATTTGATGCTGCAATTCTTGAAAAATCTCTTAAACCACCCGCACTATATTTAATTAAATTAAATTTTGATATTTTTTCAAAATCTTGTGCTGATTTAACTAAATTATAAGCAATTAGATGGGGTAGATGACTTGTAATTGAAAAAATTTTATCGTGTTTTTCAGAATTCATAATTACAGTTTTAGAACCTACCTTTTTCCAAAAAGAGTTAAGTAGTTTTAAATGTTTTAAATTAGTTTTTTTATCTTTAATTAAAACACACCACTTATCTTCAAACAAATTGTGTTTTCCATACTCTGGTCCACTTACCTCTGATCCTGTGATAGGGTGACTTCGAGTCCAATGAATACCTTTTTTTAAAAATTTTTTAATAATTTTAGAAGACTCAATTTTTGAAGAACCAATATCGGTTATCAACATTCTTGGTAAAAGAAAGTTATTTATTTTTAAAATAATTTTTTTGTACTCACTCATTGGAGTACAAAAAATAATTAGATCTGAATTAACTACACCATCTTTTAATGATTTTACAATTATTCCAGGTAATTTTAATTTTTTTATTTTAGCAATATTTAATTTAGATTTTTCATAAATGAATATTTTTTTTGCTATTTTTTTTTTGGAGATTCTTCTTACTAAAGAAGAGCCCAAAAGCCCACAGCCTATAATAAATACATTTTTCATTTTTTAAATATACTTTCTGTTACTTTCATAAATCTCAAATTTTCTTTTTTAGATCCAATAGATAATCGCAACATGTTTTTAATTTTATAACCGTCCTCAGTAGATCTTAAAATAATTCCTTTCTTTTTTAAATTTTCATAAAAATATTTGGCTTTTAATTTACATTTTGCAAAATTTAATAATAAAAAATTAGCAGAAACTTTATTTGAACTAATACCATAATTATTTAAAAAATCTTTTATTTTAGTTGCATAAAAAATATTATGTTTTATTGAACGAGATATAAATTTATTATCTTTGAGAGATTCCACGGCTGCTTTTTGTGCAACCCCATTAACGTTAAATGGAGGTTTAATAATGTTGAGAGCATTAATAACTCTTCTTGATCCGTATCCCCACCCAATTCGTAACGATGATAAGCCATAAATTTTTGAAAATGTTCTTAATATAAAAACATTTTCTTTTTTTTTAAATAAATCTAAACCAGACTTATAATCTTTATTTTTCATATACTCTGCATAAGCATCATCCACTACTAGTAAAATATTTTTTCTTAATTTTTTTCTTAACTCAATTAACTCAAACTTAGTTAAATATGTTCCAGTTGGATTATTTGGATTAGCAATAAAAACAATTTTGGTTTTTTTTGAAACTTTTTTTAAAATTTCTGAAACAGATACCTTTAATTTTTTTTCTTTAGCAAAAATAACATTAGCACCAACTATCTTTGCATAAATTCTGTACATCAAAAAACTATATTGTGGAACAATTGCTTCGTCTTTTGGTTTGAGAAAAAGCTGGCATAACATTTGGATTACTTCATCAGAGCCAGCTCCACATATAATTTTTTCTCTATCACAATCAAATTTTTTTGAAATCTCATTTCGTAATTTTTTAGACTTTCCATCGGGATATCTGAAAAAATTTAAGTTTTTTTTTGATATAATCTTTTTAACCCTTGCACTTGTACCTAGTGCCGATTCATTTGCAGAAAGTTTTATAATTTTCTTTAATTTTCTAATACTTGATTTGCCAGGCTTATAGGCCTCTATATCGAATTTTTTAAATTTTATAGTTGTCATGTTTAAATTTAAGCCTCTTTATAAATAAAATAACAATTTTTTATATAGTATAAGTTCAAATATTTTTAAAATTGACATACTAAATAACTTCTTGTACAAAATTTATGCGCTGATTTACCTGAATTGCGAGCGCTTTAAAAAAACCGCTAAAAAAGTTTTTTTTCTCTCAATTCAGATTTTAGCTTTTATTATGAATATTAAAGAAAATATAAAAACTCTTATAATTAAGAAACCATTAAAACTAGATTGTGGTCAAATTATAAATGATTATCCTTTAGCATATGAAACATATGGGTCACTCAATGAAAAGAAAGATAATGCAATTTTAGTTTGTCATGCTTTAACCGGCGATCAATTCGTTACTGGTTTAAATCCAATTACTAAAAAGGAGGGTTGGTGGTCTTACGCAGTAGGCCCAAATAAATCCATTGATACAAATAAATATTTCGTTATCTGTGCAAATGTAATAGGTGGATGTATGGGTTCTTTTGGTCCAAGTCACATTAATCAAAAATCAAAAAAGATATACGGTACAGATTTTCCTGTAATAACAATAAATGATATTGTAAACGCTCAAGTAAATTTATTAGATCATTTTGGAATTAAAAAACTTTTTTCTGTTGTTGGGGGATCTATGGGTGGAATGCAAGTTTTACAATTTGTTAGTAATTTTCCTGAAAAAACAAAGACAGCAGTACCCATAGCTTGCACGTCTAGCCATTCAGCACAAAATATTGCTTTTAATGAACTCGGCAGACAAGCTATTACAGCTGACCATAATTGGATAGATGGAAAATATTCATCTAAAAATACTGTTCCTGACAAAGGTTTGGCGGTTGCAAGAATGGCTGCTCATATTACCTATTTATCAAAAAAAGGTCTTCAAGAAAAATTTGGAAGAAAACTTCAAGAAAGAGATGATCTTAAATTTGGGTTTGATGCTGATTTTCAAATAGAAAGTTATTTAAGATATCAAGGCTCTGTATTTGTAGATCGTTTTGATGCAAACAGTTATCTATATATTACTCGTGCAATGGATTACTTTGATTTAGTAAAACAATTTGATGGAAATTTATCTAACGCATTTAAGAATACAAAAGCTAAATTCTTTGTAATATCATTCACTTCAGATTGGCTTTATCCTACTCAAGAAAATAAAGAAATAGTTATCGCTTTAAATGCGATTGGTGCAAATGTAGGATTTGTAGAAATAGAATCAGATAAAGGTCATGATTCTTTTTTACTAGATGTTCCAGATTTTTTAAAAACTCTTAAAAATTTTTTAGATAAATCATATATTGAAGAATAATTATGAAATCAGAATATAAAATAATAGCCGATATAATTACAGATAATACTAGAGTTTTAGATGTTGGATGTGATGACGGATCTTTAATGGAGTTTTTAAAAAAAGACAAAAATTTGGACATTAGAGGTATTGAAATCTCTAAAGAGAAGGTTCAAACTTGTATATCTAAAGGATTAACTGTTATTGAAGGTGATGCTGAATTTGATTTGAAACAATTTCCAGATAATTCTTTTGATTACGTGGTACTAGGACAAACTTTGCAAGCTTTTATAAATCCAGAAATAGTTATTAAAGAACTTTTAAGGGTTGGGAATAAAGCAATAGTAACAATCCCTAACTTTGGTCATTGGAAAGTAAGGTTAAATTTATTAGTTCAAGGAACAATGCCAGTCACCAAAACATTACCAAATCAATGGTATAACACACCTAATATACACATGTGTACAATAAAGGATTTTTTCAAATTTTCTGAAACAATGAATTTCAAAATTTTTAAGTCACTTGCACTTATGAACAAAAGTATATCAACTATAAATAGTTCAAATTTATCATTTAAAAATCTATTTTGTGAACTTGGTATATTTTTAATTGAAAAATAAGATGAAAATTCAAACAATTAAATGCTTACACGACAATTATAGTTATATAATAATTGATGAAAATAATCTAAATGCTTGTGTTGTAGATCCTAGTGAAGCAAAGCCAATAATAGATTTTGTTGAAAATAATAACATTAATTTAAAATATATACTTAATACTCATCATCATTTTGATCATGTAGGTGGTAATAAAGATTTAAAAAAAATATATAATTCAACTGTAATTGGATTTAAAGGTGATAAGGATCGGATTCCAGAAATTGATATTTTAGTAGATGATCTTAATATTTGGAAAAAAGAAAATTTCGAAGCAAAAATTTACCATATCCCAGGTCATACAACTGGACATATTGCTTTCCATTTTTTTAGAGAAAAAATAATTTTTACTGGCGATACTCTATTTTCCTTAGGTTGTGGAAGAATTTTTGAAGGAACTTATGAACAAATGTTTAATTCATTAAAAAAAATCAAATCACTTCCAAAAGATACCAAAATTTACTGTGGACATGAATATACTCTTCAAAATTCAAATTTTTGTTTAGCCTATGACTCCAGTAATTTACAACTAAAAAATAAAATTTCTAAAATTAAAGAAAAACTTGGGAATGGACTACCAAGTGTGCCAACTACTTTAGATGATGAAATACAGTGCAATATATTTCTCAAAGCTAAAGATGTAAAAACCTTTTCAAAATTAAGAGATTTAAAGGATAATTTTTAACTTATAGAGCTTGACTAAAGTCTTCCTCGGACTATATTGCGGATACAAAATAATTCAAACATTATGTCATACGCAGTAATAAAAACAGGTGGTAAACAGTATAAAGTTAAATCTGGAGAGATTATAAAAATAGAAAAACTACCAGATTCAAAGACAGATGCTAAAATTGAATTTAAAGAAATTTTAGCCTACGGTGATAACAAGATGATTGAGGTTGGAACACCGACTGTTCAAGGTGCTAAAGTAGAAGCTAATTTAATTAAAAATAGTAAAAATAGAACGATTTTAATTTTTAAAAAAAGAAGAAGACAAAATTCAAGAAGAAAAAATGGTCATAGACAAGAATATTCTATGATAAGAATAAACAAAATTTTTTCAAAAGATGGTAAGGTTTTATCTGAGGCTGAAAAAATTTCTAAGTCTTCAAAAAAAGAAGCACCTAAGAAAGAAGTAAGTAAATAAGTAAGGATAAACTATGGCAACAAAAAAAGCAGGTGGTTCATCAAGAAACGGACGAGATAGTGCAGGACGTAGACTTGGTGTTAAAAAATATGGTGGAGAAACCGTTATACCTGGAAATATAATTGTTAGACAAAGGGGTACTAAAATATTCCCTGGTGAAAATGTTGGTATGGGTAAGGATCACTCAATTTTTTCAATAGTAAAAGGTAAAGTGGTTTTTAAAAAAACTAAATCAGATAGAACTTTTGTTTCAGTAAAACCCAATTAATAGTACAACTTAAAAAAAGTGTTGTATTATGAAATTCTTAGATCAAGTAAAAATTTATATTAAAGCTGGAAACGGTGGAGATGGCTCTCCAAGTTTTAGAAGAGAAAAATTCATTGAATATGGTGGACCTGACGGAGGTGACGGTGGAAATGGTGGATCTGTAATATTAAAAGCTGAACAAAATCTTAATACATTAATTGATTATAGATATCAGCAACATCATAAAGCAAAAAGAGGTGATAACGGTGCTGGTCAAAATCGTACAGGAAAAAGTGGTGAAAATTTAATTCTGAAGGTCCCTCTTGGCACACAAGTTTTCGAAGAGGACAATAAAACATTAATTTATGATTTTTTAAAATTAGGAGAAGAGTTTGTTGCTGCTACAGGAGGTAAAGGTGGTTTAGGAAACACTAGATTTAAAAGTTCAACAAACCGAGCTCCAAGAAAATTTACCAAAGGGACAATTGGAGAAGAATTTACAATTTGGCTACAACTAAAAACTATTGCTGATATTGGAATAATTGGATTGCCTAATGCTGGTAAGTCGAGTTTATTAGCAGCAATAACTAATGCAAATCCAAAAATAGCTAATTATCAGTTTACAACATTAAATCCTAATCTTGGGGTAGCAAGATATGATAACAGAGAAGTAACTATTGCAGACATACCTGGTTTAGTGGAGGGTGCACATAAGGGAACAGGCTTAGGCTTGCAATTCTTAAAACATGTGGAGAGATGCAAATATCTTTTACATATGATTGATATAACTAATGATGATATAAAAAAAAGTTATAACCAAGTCAAAAATGAGTTAAAAAAATATAGTTCTAAACTTTCAAAAAAAAAAGAATTAATTGTATTAAATAAGTCTGATTTAGTTGATAAAAATGAATTAAAAAAAGTTATTGAAATCTTTTCTAAAAGCATGAAATCTGAAGTAATTACATTATCAACATTAGAAAAAAAGTCAGTTACTAAAATGAAAGCAAAATTGATTAATTATGCATCTTAAAAATTCGAAAGTAATAGCAATAAAAATTGGATCATCTTTGTTGGTTGATAAAAAAAATAATATTAGAAAGAAATGGTTATCTAGCTTTGCAAAAGATATTAAAAAGTTAAAGTCTATAAATAAAAAGATAATAATTATAAGCTCAGGAGCTATAGCTCTTGGATGTAAAAAAATTAATCATAATAGGTCAAATCTTAAGCTTGATAAAAGTCAAGCAATAGCCTCGATAGGCCAAATAGAATTAATTAATTTGTTTTCACAAACATTTTTAAAATACAAATTAAATATTTCACAAATTTTATTAACTTTAGATGATACAGAGGAAAGAAGAAGATCTATAAATGCAAAAAGAACTTTTGAAAATTTATTCCAACTTAATTATATACCAATCGTTAATGAAAATGATACTATTGCCACTTCAGAAATAAAATATGGAGATAACGACAGATTAGCATCCAGAGTAGCCCAAATAACAAATGCGGATACTTTAATATTGTTATCAGATGTTGATGGGCTTTTTACAAAAAATCCAAAAATATTTAAAGATGCACAATTAATAAAAAAAGTTAATGATATAGATAATGACCTTCAAAATATCAGTGTTAAAGGTATGACAGAACTTGGTAGTGGTGGAATGAATACTAAAATTGAAGCAGCTAAAATTTGTAACTTAGCCGGTTGCAATATGGTTATTGCAAATGGACTTTATATGAATCCAATAAATAAATTAGAAGAAGGAAATAATGGTACCTGGTTCATTTCAAAAATACCAAAACTCCATGCTAGAAAGAAATGGATAATAAGCTCTATTTCACCAAAAGGAGAGCTTACAATTGATGATGGCGCTAAAAGAGCCCTAACAAATGGAAAGAGTTTATTGGCTGCCGGGATTAAAGGGGTTTCAGGTAAATTTAAAAAAGGTGACCATATTAAGATTTTAGATGCTAAAAGAAAAGAATTTGCTAGAGGCCTCAGCTCTTTCTCCTCTCAAGAAATTAACAAAATAAAGGGACGTCAGTCAAATGAAATTCAAAAAATACTTGGATATGTCTCAAAATCTGAAGTAGTTCATAAAGATGATATGGTCAAAGTTTGATGAAAAAATTATTACACAGCATTGGTAAAAAGTCAAAAAAAGCTTTTTCGTGTCAAATAAACTCAAAAATGAAAGATAAAGTTTTAAAAGATTATTTTTTACTTATAAAAAAAAATAAAAGATCAATAATTAATGAAAATAAAAAAGATTTGAAAAATGCTTTTAAAAAAGGTGTTAAACATAATTTTATAAATAGACTAATCTTAGATGAAAAAAAAATTTTAGGTATAATCAATTCCATTAAAAAAATTATTAAATTAAAAGATCCAACAAATATTGTACTAGAAAAGTGGAAAAGACCAAATGGCTTAAAGATTTCAAAAGTATCAATACCAATAGGTGTTATAGGAATAATTTATGAAAGTAGACCTAACGTAACTTCTGATATAGCTGCATTATGTTTTAAATCTGGTAATGCTGTAATATTAAAAGGAGGCACGGAGGCTTTTTATTCAAATCTTCTACTTTCAAAATTATTTAGAAAGTCACTAAAAAAAAATAATTTAGATGAAAACTTTGTTCAATTTATAAGTTTAAAAAATAGAAGAGTAGTTGATTTTTTATTGACTCAAATGAATAAATTCATTGATGTTATTATACCTAGAGGTGGAAAAAGTTTAGTTAAAAAAGTCCAAAACTTATCTAATGTTCCAACTATTGGACATTTAGAAGGTGTTTGTCATACTTACATTGATAAAGATGCTAACCCAAATATTGCAAAAAGAGTTGTACACAATGCTAAATTAAGAAATACAGCAATTTGTGGTGCAACAGAAACTATTCTCTTACATGAAAAAATAATAAAAAAATTTGGAATATCTATTTTAAAAAACTTAGAAACAAGTGGGTGTAAAATTATTGGAGATAGCAAAATTAAAAAGTTATATGATAAGAAAATACGTAAAGCATCAAATAAAGACTGGTCTAAAGAATATTTATCATCAATTGTATCTGTAAAATCTGTAAAAAATCTTGATGATGCAATTGAACATATTAATAAGTATGGAACAATGCATACTGATTGTATTATTACACAAAATAATAACTCAGCTACAAAATTTTTAAAAGAAGTTAAAAGTTCTATCGCTATGCATAATACATCAACACAATTTGCAGATGGTGGTGAATTTGGTTTTGGAGGTGAAGTTGGAATTTCTACCAATATACTTCCACCAAGAGGACCAGTTGGTTTGAATCAACTAGTTTCTTATAAATATCAAATTACAAGTAAAGGAAAAATTAGGAAATAACTTGAGTTTAAAAAAAAATAAAATTGGGATTCTTGGTGGTTCTTTTGATCCTGCCCATAAAGGTCATTTAGCAATATCGAAAGAAGCAGCAAAAAGATTTGAGCTCAATCAAATAATATGGGCAATCACAAAAAAAAACCCTTTTAAAGAAAAAAGTAGTACAGACATTTTAGATAGAATTAAATTTTGTAAGAAAATTATAAAAAAAACAAATTTTATAAAAGTTAGATTTTATGAGGATAAAATTAAATCAAATAAAACTATAGATTTAATAAATCATTTTACTAAAAATAAACTAAACGAAATTTACTTTTTAATGGGAGCTGACAACCTTATAAATTTTCATAAGTGGCACAAATGGAAAAATATTTCAAAAAAATGTAATATTGTTGTCTTTGATCGCCACGGATACAAAAAAAAATCTCTAAATTCAATGACATTTAAAAGATTAAACAAGAAAAATTTGAAATTTATTGAGTTTGATAAAGTCAATATTTCATCTTCTCAATTAAGAAAAATTTGATAATCTGAATTTAATTAATGGATAAAATTTCAGATTTAAATAAAATCGTCATAAAAACATTAGATATTAATAAAGCTCGAGATATAATTAGTATTGACTTAAAAGACAAAAGTTCAATGGCAGATTACATGATTATTGCGAGTGGAACTTCTTCAAGACATATTCAATCGCTATCTGAACAAGTTTTAGAAAAATTGAAAGATAACGGTATTAAAGACTCCAAGATAGAAGGTAAAGATAGTAGTGAATGGAAATTAGTTGATGGTATCGATTTAATTGTTCACATATTCCATCCAGAAAAAAGAAAATTTTATGAACTCGAAAAAATTTGGTCTGAATTAATACCAAAAGAAAAATTAATCATATGAAAAAAAAGATTTTTGTATTATTTTTTTGGGTCCTTTTTATCCAGGGAGCTCAATCTACTGAAAAAATCTTGTATGAAAAAATCGATCTATTTGGCGAGGTTCTAGAAAAAATTAATAAAGAATATGTTGATGAAATAAATCAATCAGAAAGTATGGATTCTGCAATTAATGGCCTTCTCCAATCTTTAGATCCATACTCTGCTTATATGTCACCCGAGTTATTTAATGAAATGCAAACTGAAACGAGTGGCAAATTTGGAGGTTTGGGTATTGAAGTAACTATGGAGTCTGGCGTTGTAAAAGTTATTTCCCCTATAGACGACACACCAGCTTCAAAAGCAGGCATTAAAGCAGGAGATTATATTGTAAAAATTGATAATAACCAAGTACAAGGAAAATCATTGGGTGAAGCTGTAGATTTAATGAGAGGTCCAGTTGGATCTGGAATTGAATTAACTATTAGAAGAAGAGGAGAAAAAAAGGCACTCACATTTAATATTGTAAGAGAAGTCATTCAAATTCAATCTGTGAAATCTGAAGTTTTAGATAAAAATATTGGTTACATTAGACTAACCTCATTTAATGAAAATAGTGGTCGACAAATTAAAAAAAAAATAAAAGAATTAGAGAACAGTAAAAAAGTTAAAAAATATATTTTAGATTTAAGGAATAATCCCGGAGGTTTACTTTCACAAGCAATAAAAATAACTGACTTTTTTTTAGAAAGTGGGGAAATAGTATCTACAAAAAGTAGGAAAGTGTCTGAAAATAGAAGATGGTTTGCAAAAGAAGGTGATATAACTAATGGAAAAACTTTAATTGTTTTAATTAATTATGGTTCTGCGTCGGCTTCAGAAATTGTTGCTGGTGCATTAAAAGATCACAAAAGAGCAATTTTATTGGGTGAGAGTAGCTTTGGAAAAGGTTCTGTTCAATCAATAATACCTCTTAAAAATAAAGGTGCAATTAGATTAACTGTTGCTAAGTATTACCTACCATCAGGAAAATCAATTTCTGAAGTTGGTGTTTCTCCAGATATTGAAATTGGAGAAGAGTCAGATAATTTTTTAATAAAAACAGAAACAGATAATCAATTAAATTACGCTATAAAATTATTAAACGGCTAGAATGGAAGATAAGTTTAAAGATTTACCTCTTAGAAAAGGAGTGGGTATAATTGTATTAAACAAAGAGAATAAAGTTTTTGTAGCAAAAAGAATTGATAATCCTAAAAATTTTTGGCAAATGCCCCAGGGAGGTGTCGATGAAGGTGAAGATTTTTTAAAAGCAGCTTACAGAGAATTAGATGAAGAAACGAGTATCAAAAATGTGGAATTAATCAGAGAATTAGATGGATCAACAATATATGAGCTCCCCAAACATTTATTGGGTATTATTTGGAAAGGCAAATATAAAGGTCAAAAACAAAAATGGTTTTTAATGAAATTTGTTGGTGAGGAAAAAGAAATAAATATAAAAACTAAAAATCCTGAATTTTTAGAGTGGAAGTGGATTGAAATCGATCGTATTACAGATGTAGTTGTTGATTTTAAACTTCAAGTTTACAAAGAACTTAAAGAAAAAGTTCTAAAAATTATCAATTAATTGATCTTAAAACTTCAATTTTTTGATCGATTAAATATTTCAATTGATCATTAATATCAGGTTTACTAGCTTCCTGTTCAGCTTGTTTCAATAAGTCTTGTTGTTTAGACTTACCTATATCAGAAAGATTTAAAATTGAGCTTGTCAAAATAGATAAATTATTATTTTTAAATTCTATTATCCCATCTTCAACATAGTAATTTTCATTACCTGATTTCGAAAAAACTTTAATTATTCCTGGTTTTAAAAAAGAAATAATAGAAATATGATCTTTTAAGATTCCCATTTCACCCTCAAATGCAGGCACAACAACCTCAGAAATATCCTCTTTTACTAAAAAAGATTTTTCGGGATTTACTATTTCAATTTTAAACTCTTCACTCATTAAGCAGCAGCTTCTTTCTCCATTTTTTCGGCTTTTTCTATCGCCTCCTCAATAGTTCCTACCATATAAAAAGCTGCCTCAGGAAGGTGATCATAATCTCCCTTACATATTGCTGCAAAGCCTTTAATTGTTGAATCAAGATCAACTAATTTTCCAGGTGATCCTGTAAAGACTTCTGCAACAAAAAATGGTTGTGATAAAAATCTTTGGATTTTTCTTGCTCTAGCTACAACTAACTTATCTTCTTCAGATAATTCATCCATACCTAAGATGGCTATAATATCTTGTAGAGATTTATAAGTTTGTAATATTTTTTGAACTTCCCTAGCAACTCTATAATGTTCGTCACCAACGATTCTAGGGTCTAAAATTCTTGAAGTAGAATCAAGTGGGTCAACGGCTGGATAAATCCCAATTTCAGCAATTTGCCTTGAAAGTACTGTAGTTGCATCTAAGTGAGCAAATGAGGTTGCTGGTGCAGGATCAGTTAAGTCATCCGCTGGTACATAAATTGCCTGTACTGATGTAATTGATCCTTTATTAGTAGTAGTAATTCTTTCTTGAAGGTTACCCATATCAGTTGCAAGAGTAGGTTGATAACCAACGGCTGATGGTATTCTTCCCAATAGTGCAGATACCTCAGAGCCTGCTTGTGTAAATCTAAAAATATTATCTACGAAAAAAAGAACGTCTTGACCTTCTTGATCTCTAAAATACTCGGCAACAGTCAATCCTGTAAGAGCAACTCTAGCTCTTGCTCCAGGAGGTTCGTTCATTTGTCCATAAACTAGTGCGGCTTTAGACCCAGCTCCATCTTTTTTAATTACACCTGAGTCTATCATCTCATGGTATAAATCGTTTCCTTCTCTTGTTCTTTCTCCGACACCAGCAAAAACTGAAAATCCACCGTGTGCTTTTGCAACGTTATTAATTAATTCCATAATCAAAACTGTTTTTCCAACTCCAGCACCGCCAAATAATCCAATTTTTCCTCCTTTCGCATATGGAGCTAGCAAATCAATTACTTTAATACCTGTAACCAAAATTTCTGTTTCTGTAGATTGTTCATTAAATTCTGGTGCAGCCCTATGGATAGGCCAACTTTCTTTAGTTTTTACTTCACCTCTTTCATCAATAGGCTCTCCAATTACATTAATAATTCTTCCTAATGTCTCAGGCCCAACAGGAACTTGTATAGGTGCTTTAGTATTAGTCACCTCATCACCTCTCTTTAATCCTTCAGTAGCATCCATTGCGATTGTTCTAACAGTAGATTCTCCTAAATGCTGAGCAACCTCTAATACTAATCTGTTGTCCCCATTTTTACATTCTAATGCTGTTAAAATTTCTGGAAGATCTCCGTCAAATTTTACGTCTACTACTGCTCCAATAACTTGTGTAATTATTCCTTTGCTCATAATTATAAACTCTCTGCTCCTGATATGATTTCTATTAGTTCTTTAGTAATTGCTGCCTGACGACTTCTATTATACTCAATAGTAAGCTTATCAACCATTTCACCTGCGTTCCGGGTTGCATTATCCATTGCACTCATTCTTGAGCCCTGTTCACTAGCTGAATTTTCTAACATCGCCTTAAATATTTGTGTTGAGATATTTTTTGGCAATAAATTGCTTAAAATTTCATCTTCATCTGGTTCAAACTCGTAACTATCCTCAGATTTATCTTCCTCTGAATTTTCAACTCTTAATGGGATTATTTGTTGTGCTTGAGGAATTTGCGTAATTACATTTTTGAATTGGTTATAAAAAATTGTACAGACGTCAAACTCTTCAGCTTCAAATTTTTTTATAACCATTTTGCCAACTTTTTCTGCATCAAAATAATTAGCATGTTTAGACTCTTTAAATGAAATATTTGCAATTATATCATCACCATAAGCTCTTTTAAGTTGGTCGTTACCTTTGGAACCTACAGTAATAATCTTTAAATCTTTTCCTTCTTCTACAAGTTTTGCAAAATAGCTTTTGGCCTTTTTAATTATATTTGAATTAAAACCGCCACATAAACCTCTATCAGAGGTCATCACAACACAAAGATGAACTTTATCATTACCTGATCCAGATAATAATTTTGGAGCATTTTCTTTGTCAGAAATCCCACTAGAAAGATTTAAAATCATATTATTCATTTTTTCTGAATAAGGTCTTCCCTTCTCTGCACTTTCCTGGGCTCTTCTAAGCTTTGCAGCTGCCACCATCTTCATAGCTTTTGTAATTTTCTGTGTAGATTTTACACTAGCTATTCTTTTTTTAAGATCGTCTAAACTTGCCATAATAGATTAAGATTTAAAGTTTTCCTTTAATTGAGTAATTACTTCAATTAGTAATTTTTCTTTATCATCATCGAGTTTTCCTGAACTTTGAATTGAGTCAATTATTTCAGGTTTGTCAGACTTACATTTTTCAATGATTTTGTTTTCAAACTCAGCAATATCTTTTAATTCAATATCATCCAAGTACCCTTTTACTCCACAAAAGACTGAAATAACTTGTTCGGCTACTGTCATTGGTGAATATTGTTTTTGTTTAAGAAGTTCAGTCAATTTTGACCCTCTATTTAAAAGTTGCTGTGTTGATGCATCTAAATCAGAACCAAACTGAGCAAAAGCAGCCATCTCTCTGTATTGCGCCAATTCTAATTTCATAGATCCAGAAACCTTTTTCATCGCTTTTGTTTGTGCTGAAGAACCTACCCTAGAAACAGATAATCCTACGTTAATAGCTGGTCTAATCCCTTGGTTAAAAAGTTCAGTTTCTAAGAAAATTTGACCATCAGTAATTGAAATTACGTTAGTTGGAATAAACGCTGATACGTCACCACCTTGTGTTTCAATAATTGGAAGTGCTGTTAAAGAGCCTCCACCATGCTCGTCACTTAATTTAGCTGCTCTTTCTAAAAGTCTGCTATGTAAATAAAATACATCACCAGGATAAGCTTCTCTTCCTGGAGGCCTTCTTAATAGTAGAGACATTTGTCTATAAGCTACAGCCTGTTTGGATAAATCATCGTAAATAATTAATCCATGCATTCCATTATCTCTAAAATACTCACCCATTGCGCATCCTGTATAAGGAGCTAAAAACTGAAGTGGCGCAGAGTCAGATGCTGTTGCTGCAACTATTGTTGTGTACTCCATTGCTCCAGCTTCTTCTAATGTTTTTTGAATTTGTCTTACAGTTGATCTCTTTTGACCAATAGCAACATAAATACAGTAAAGTTTTTGTTTTTCATCACCAGATTCATTTATCTTTTTTTGGTTAATAATTGCATCAATTGCAACTGCCGTTTTACCTGTTTGTCTATCACCAATAATTAATTCACGTTGACCTCTTCCAACTGGCACCAAACTATCAATAGATTTTAAACCTGTTTGCATAGGTTCACTAACTGATTGTCTAGGAATAATTCCTGGAGCTTTAACTTCAACTCTGCTTTTTTTAACACTTTTATCTAAAGGTCCTTTACCGTCAATTGGATTTCCCAATCCATCAACAACTCTTCCTAATAATTCTTTTCCAACTGGAGTATCGACAATGTTACCAGTTCTTTTAACTGTGTCACCTTCTTTGATATTTCTATCATCTCCAAAAATTACAACCCCTACATTTTCACTTTCAAGGTTTAAAGCCATACCTTTAGAACCATCAGCAAATTCTACCATCTCTCCAGCTTGAACATTGTCAAGACCATAAATTCTAGCAATACCATCTCCTACTGATAATACTTGCCCAACTTCGGTTACTTCTGCTTTATCACCAAAATTTTTTACTTGTTCTTTTAATATTTTAGTTACTTCTGAAGGATTAATTTCCATTTATGCCTCTATCATTCTATTTTCGATTTGTTGTAATTTATTTTTAATTGAGGTGTCTACCATAGTACTTCCAACTTGTAATACTAAGCCTCCTATTAAACTTACATCATGTTTATAGTTTAATTTTATTTTAGAACTAAAGTTTTTAGTAAGCTCTTCCGTGATTTTAGAAATCTCATCACTAGATAGCTCTTTCGCAGACTTTAATTCAGCTTTTAATTCTCCTCTTTTTTGAGAGCATGTTTCAATAAAATTTTTTAAAATTTGCTCTACATAAAAAAAACGCCTTTTAGTGACTA
Organism: uncultured Pelagibacteraceae bacterium; assembly: GCA_902573585.1. Taxonomy (GTDB): domain Bacteria; phylum Pseudomonadota; class Alphaproteobacteria; order Pelagibacterales; family Pelagibacteraceae; genus Pelagibacter. The sequence continues at coordinate 58,367 of CACGKH010000002.1, read as the reverse complement.
AAAAATTTAAAAAACTTTTTAATAAATTTTCCAATTTATTATCATTTGAAATATTTTCTATTACCTTTAAAAGATCTTCTTGGCTATTTGTGGGATCCTTAATTAAATTTGAGAAATCTTTACTTAATGAAATCAAATTTAATAAAGATGAGGATTGATCTTCAACTTGTGAAAGAACATTATTTTCACTTGCCAATTCATATAAAGCTAAGGAATATCTTCCAGCTGAAGTTATTGAAAATCCCTTATTTTTACTCAACTTAGTACCTCTGTTATGTTGAAGATTATTTTTAAAATCACGCTTTAATTAACATATGACCATTTTGTCTTCAAGAGCACATTCATTTAAAAGCCCTTTTTTTTAAAGATTAATTGAAGTTTATTGGGTCAACATCAACTGACAGTTTTATTCCTGGTTGGAATTTGTAATTTTGTATTGCTTCTGCTAATGAATTTTGTAACTTTAATGTTTTTGCCCCTCTAATTAACAATCTAATTCTATATTTTTTTTTTATTCTAAATATAGGGGCACTTACTGGTCCAAGAATTTTTCCAGTTAGTTTATCTTCGATAAAAGTTTTAAATTTATACGCCTCTTTCTCTAATTTTACTTCATTCTCTCCTGTCAAAATTAATGAAATAAACCTTTGAAATGGTGGAAGCTTATTTTGTTTTCTAATATGTAGTTCTTTATCTAGAAAAATATCAGGGTTACTATTAGTTAAATCTGAAATCATCTTAACATCATTGTTATAAGTTTGAAAATATACTGTTGCAGGTTTACCTGTCCTTCCTGCTCTTCCAGAAAGTTGATGATATAATTGTAAGTTTTTTTCTACACCTCTTAAATCATGTCCTTGAGATGAAAGGTCAATATCAACTACTACAATACAATTTAAACTTGGAAAATGAAAACCTTTAGAGATTAATTGTGTACCAACCAAAATTTGAACCTCATTATTAATTATTTTTTCTAGTTTAGTTCCAGAATCTTTTTTATTCATTGTATCACTTGAAAAAATCTCAATTTTTTTTGATGGAAATTTTCTTTTTACTTCTTCAGATATTCTTTCAACACCTGGCCCACTAAAAATTATTTCACAATCTCCATCTTTTATACAAGGTCTTTTTAAAGATGATTTGAACCCACAATAATGACATAATAAGTTATTCTTATTTTTATGATAAACCAAATTAATAGAACAGTTTGGACAAGTATAACTATTGAAACATTTATTACAAAGCACGTGTGGAGAAAATCCACGTCGATTTAAAAAAAATAATACTTGATCATTTCTATTAAGGTGAAAATTTACTTTGTCTATTATTTTATTTGAAAGCCAAGATTGTTTTTCTAATTTATTTTCATTTAGATTAATTATTTCATAATTTGGCAAGGATGCGTTAAGGTAACGTTGTTCTAATCTAGAAATACTATATTTTTTTTTTTGAATATTTTCGAATGTTTCAATTGATGGAACAGCCGTTATTAAATTTATAGGAATATTTTCAAATGATGCTCTAGATATTGCCATATCTCTTGCATTATAAGTCACCCCTTCGTCTTGTTTGTAAGATTGATCATGTTCCTCATCAACGATAATTAGACCTAAATTTTTAAATGGTAAAAACAATGACGATCTTGCTCCTATCACAACCTTGATTTCTCCATTAGCAACCCCGCTCCAAATGACTTCTTTTTTTTTTTTTGAAATTCCAGAGTGCCAAACTGCTGGTGTAATACCAAAAAATTCAATAAATTTTTTTTCAAATTGGCTTGTTAAACCTATTTCAGGCAATAGAATTAGGCCTTGTAAACCTTTTTTTATAATATTTTTTAGAGCTGAAAAATAAACGACAGTTTTTCCTGAACCTGTTGTCCCTTGAAGAACGTGTACTCTAAATTTTTCATTAGAAATATTCATTTTTTGTAAGGATTTTTTTTGTTCTTCAGAAAGTTTGATTGAATTTATTTTAATATTAGAGTCAAAAATTTTATAAGTATCTTTATCCAATCTTTCTATAGCATTACTACTTAATAAAACTAGTTTCAAAGCCATCCCCTTTGGGATTATATTATATTCAGCAAACCAATTAAGAAATTTTATAGTTGTTTTTTTTAATGGTGAAACATTTAATTTTCTTAAAACAGTTTTAATTTTAAAATTTCTGTTATTACTTTTTTCAAATTGATCCCAAACAACCCCTGTAATTTTTGATTTTCCAAAAGGTACTATTACATAATCACCTACTTTTAGATTTATCTCACTTTCATATGTAAAAGGATGGTTAAATATATTTGGTAATAGAATCGGTACTTTCATATCTCAATATTATGAAAATATATTAAGAGTGTATTGCTCTTTTATCTACCGATAATGCTGCTTCTTTTACTGCTTCTGAAAATGTTGGATGAGCGTGGCAAGTTCTTGCAATATCTTCTGAACTAGCGCCAAATTCCATCGCTAAACCTATTTCAGCAATGAGCTCCCCCGCATGGGGTCCTATTAGATGTGCTCCTAAAACTTTATCTGTTTTTTCATCTGCTAGAATTTTTACAAATCCTTCGGCATCGTCTATGGCTTTTGCTCTAGAATTTGCCATAAATGAAAATTTGCCTATCTTGTATTTAATATTTTTTTCTTTTAACTGTTCCTCTGTTTTACCGATTGAGGCAACCTCTGGAGTTGTATAAACAACACCAGGTATTGTATCATAATTTACATGACCAGATTGACCTGCAATATTTTCAGCAACTGCAATTCCCTCATCTTCAGCTTTATGAGCAAGCATAGGTCCACTAATAACATCACCTATTGCATAAATATTTTCAATATTAGTTTTAAACGATTTGTCAGTTTTAATTCTTTTTCTCTCATCTAGTTCAATCCCTATGGTCTCTAAATTAAGACCTCTCGTATTAGGTTTTCGGCCAACTGAAATAAGTACAACATCGCATTCAAAATTATTTTTATTTCCTTCTTTATCAACTGTATAAACAACTGCTCCTGATTTTTTATTTTTAATACTTTCGACTTTGTTTTGCATATTAAACTTGATGCCTTGTTTTTTTAAAATTTTCATAAATTCATTAGAAATCTCTTTATCCATACCAGGAGTAATATGATCTAAAAATTCAACAACTTGCACCTCTGCACCTAATCTTGACCACACAGATCCCATTTCCAGTCCAATATAACCTCCACCAACAACAACCATTTTTTTTGGAACTTTCTCTAATTTTAAAGCTCCTGTTGAGGAAACTATTACTTTCTCATCAAATTTAATATTCGGTAATGATACTGGTAATGAACCGGTTGCAATTATTGTTTTATCAGTTTCTATTAATGTTTCTTTGCCTTGATTATCTTTAATAATAATTTTGTTTTTTGATTTGAAACTTCCAGTACCCTTAAAATATGTTACTTTATTTTTTTTTAATAAAAACTCTACACCCTTTGTCAATATTGTAACTGCTTTATCTTTATTTTTCATCATTTTTGGCAAATTCAATTTTACTTCTCCAATTTCAATTCCTTTGTTAGATAAATTTTGAGCTTTATGAAATTCTTCTGAAAGATTTAGTAAACTTTTTGATGGAATACATCCTACATTTAAACATGTTCCACCTAATGAACCTCTTGACTCTATACACGCTGTTTTAATTCCTAATTGAGCAAGTCTAATTGCACAAACATAACCACCAGGACCTCCGCCAATAACTACTACTTGAAATTTATCTGCCATTTAAATATCTAAAAATAATCTTCTTGGATCTTCTAAATTTTCTTTTATCATTTTCAAAAATGAAACTGACTCTTTACCATCAATAATTCTATGATCATATGATAGCGCTAAATACATAATTGGTCTCACTTTAATTTCTCCATCTACAACTGTAGGTCTATCAATAATATTATGCATACCTAGCACTCCAGATTGAGGCAAATTTAATATTGGAGTTGATAGCATCGAACCATAGACACCACCGTTACTTATTGTAAATGTGCCTCCTTGAAGATCTTCAATAGTAAGTTTGCCATCTCTAGCTTTTTCTGAAATTTCTTTAATATTTTTTTCTATATCTGCGAATGATAATTCATCTGCATTTTTGAGTACAGGAACTACTAAACCTTTTTCAGTTCCAACTGCAAAACTTATATTGTAATAATTTTTATAAATAATCTCATCGTTTTCTATTTCTGCATTAACAGCAGGGAAATTTTTTAAGGCGACAACACACGCTTTTACAAAAAATGACATAAAGCCAAGTTTTATTCCATAACGATTTTGAAAATCTTCTTGATTTTCTTTTCGCATCTCCATAACATTTGTCATATCAACTTCATTAAAAGTAGTTAATAATGCAGCATTTTCTTGGGCTTGTTTTAACCTCTTTGCAATAGTTTGTCTTAACCTGGTCATTTTAATTCTTTCCTCTTGACCATATTTAACTTTTCGTTCTGATGGAGGGGGATTGGCTCCCATCAAATTAATTAAATCACCTTTTAAAATTCTACCATCTTTTCCAGATCCTTTAATTGATTTAGTGTCAATTTTTTTTTCATTAACAATTTTTCTTACCGCTGGAGACAAAGTTTGGTCAATTTTTTTATCATCTTTTTTTTGGACATCAGAAATTTCATTCGTTAAAATTAATGGCTGATCCTCTGTTTCTTTTTCTTCTTTTTGATCAAAAATTTCAGGCTCATCTTTAGGTGTTTCTAATTTTATCACATTATTTTCTTGTGTTTTTGGCTCTATTTTTTTTATTTCTTCTAAGTCTGTAGTTGCTTTACCATTAACAGATACTGAGCCCAACAAAGCACCAACTTCAACGACTGAACCATCATTAGAATTTATTTTTGATAATATTCCTGAAACTGGAGAGGGTACTTCTAAGTTTACCTTATCAGTTTCTAACTCAACAATCGGCTCATCAGCCTCAACTGTATCACCTTCGTTTTTTAACCATTTTGAAACTGTTGCCTCTGTAATACTTTCACCGAGAACTGGTACTAAAATTTTTTCACTCATTTTTTTATTATTCAAAAACTTTCTTTATAATTTCTTGTTGTTGAGAAACGTGCCATTTCGCATATCCGGTTGCTGGTGACGCATCCGGGCTTCTTCCAATATAAGAAATATAATTATTATTAGCCTTTATATTATCCAATGTCCATTGGATATAATCTCTTACTGAAAACCACGCACCCATATTCTTGGGTTCTTCTTGACACCAATAAAATTTCGCATTTTTTACATAAGGTCTTAATTCTTTAGCTAATGCTTTTGCTGGAAATGGGTATAATTGTTCAATTCTAAAAAAAGTAACATCGTCCCTTTTTAATTTTTCCCTAGCCTCTATTAAGTCAAAGTAAATTTTTCCTGAACAGAGAATCACTTTAGTTATTTTTTCTGATTTTTTTAGTTTTATAAAACCTTTGATCTTTGGGTCAATTGCATGATCCCACAAAACTCTATGGAATGAGTTTTCTTTGCTAAAATCTTCAATATTAGAGACACATTGTTTATGTCTCAATAAAGATTTAGGTGTCATAATTATTAATGGTTTTCTAAAATCTCTATGCATTTGTCTTCTCAAGGCATGAAAGTAATTAGCAGGAGTTGTACAGTTCATTACTTGCATATTGTCATTTGAACATAATTGTAAAAATCTTTCCAATCTTGCAGAGGAATGTTCTGGCCCTTGACCTTCATATCCATGGGGTAACAACATAACTAAACCAGATGCTCTTGACCATTTTCTTTCGCCAGAAGCTATAAATTGATCAATCACAACTTGAGCTCCATTTGCAAAGTCTCCAAATTGAGCTTCCCACAAAGTCAATGTATTTGGTTCAACCAAACTATAACCATATTCGAAACCTAAAACTGCTAATTCAGATAAAAAACTATCTACAACCTCAAAATGTTTTTGTTTTTTTGAAATATTGTTTAATGGCACATATCTTGTGTTATCTAATTGATTTCTTAGAACAGAATGTCTTTGGCTAAATGTGCCTCTACCTGAGTCTTGACCAACTAGTCTTACTGGATATCCTTCTTCTAACAAAGAACCAAATGCTAAAGCCTCAGCAGTCGACCAATCTATATCAAAACCTTTTTTTACATTCAGTTTTCTATTATCTAATATTTTTGAAATAGTTTTGTGAAGATTGATATCTTTGGGAATTGTATTAATTTTATCTGAAATTTCTTGTAATTTTTTTATATTAAAACCAGTGACTCCTCTTTTATCCTTACCTCTAACCGGTTTGTACCTTGACCACGTTCCTTCAAACCATTCAATTTTAGGTTTATAATCTTTTGCATTTTCAAATTGCTCATTTAATAAATCTTTAAATTTTTTAACAGATCCATTTAAATAATCACTTGAAATTGATCCTTCACTAATCAATTTTTCACCATAAACTTTTACTGGTGATGGATGTGATCGTATTTTTTTGTACATAAGTGGCTGTGTGAATGAAGGCTCATCTCCCTCGTTGTGACCAAATCTTCTATAACAAATTAAATCAATCACCACATCTCTATTAAATTTTAATCTGAAATCAGTTGCTATTCTTGAAGCATAAACAACAGCCTCTGGATCGTCTCCATTGACATGAATGATTGGTGCCTCTACCATTTTTGCAACATCAGAAGGATATGGAGATGATCTAGCGAATCTTGGACTTGTGGTAAAACCTATTTGATTGTTTACTATTATATGAATAGTTCCACCTGTGTTATGACCAGGTAGGCCTGACATTGCAAAACATTCTGCAACTACACCTTGACCAGCAAAAGCTGCGTCTCCATGAATTAATATTGGAATTACTTTTTTTCTTTCTTTGTCTTTATGAAAATATTGTTTAGCCCTTGTTTGTCCGAGTACAACAGGGTTTACAGCTTCTAAATGTGATGGATTGTCAGTCAAACTTACATGTACTGAATTATTATCAAACTCTCTATTGGATGATGCACCTAAATGATATTTTACATCACCTGCGCTATCTTCTTCAGAAGAGTCTATTTCTCCAGCAAATTCGTTGAATATTCTTTTATAGGATTTTTGAAGTACATTTGCTAAAACATTTAATCTTCCTCTGTGAGACATTCCAATCTTAACTTCTTTTACTTTTGATTGACCACCTATTTTAATAATTTGTTCAAGAGCAGGTATTAAACTTTCACCACCATCAAGACCAAATCTTTTTGTTCCAACATACTTAGTATGTAAAAACTTTTCAAAACCTTCGGCTTGAATTAATTTATTCAGGATTGCTTCTTTACCATTTTGAGTAAATTTAAAATCATCAGTTTTTTCAACTCTGTCTCTAAACCACTTTCTCTCAGTAGGATTTGAAATATGCATATATTCATAGCCAAGTGGACCACAATATTTTTCTCTTAAAAAATTTAATATTTCCTTAATATTTGAGTGTTGTTTGTTAGTCACACCATCTAAAAAAATTCTTTTATTATAATCTTCTTTTTTAAATCCATAAGACTCTGGGTGAAGCTCATCCAAATAATCTGATTTGAGCAATTCTAAAGGATCTAACTTAGCTATCAAATGTCCTCGTTGTCTATAAGATCTTATCATCGCAACAGCTTTAATTGAATTTGCATTTGATTTGATCAGTTCTAATTCGCTCAACTGATTATTTTGATCATTCTGAACCTTAGCCTTATCTACTGAAACTTTTTTAGACGGACTCCATGACGGACCATTTATTTCATTAACAATATCATCAAATTCATCTCCGATTTCTTCAAAATATCTTCTCCAACTATTTGGCAAGGTTGGGTCATTTTTAACAAACTTCATATACATTTCTTCTATGAAGGCATTATTTGATTTGCTTAAAAATGCAGTTTTTTCATATTCAAGATTTTTAGATGAAGACATTATTTATTTTAATATAAACCTAGAAAAAAAATTTTCAATTAGACAGTTTATTAAATAAAGTTTTTCCAATTATTGATGGGGATTTAGCAACAGTAATCCCTGATTCTTCCATTTTTTTTATCTTATCCTCAGCACCACCTTTCCCACCAGAAATTATAGCTCCCGCGTGCCCCATTCTTCGTCCTGGAGGGGCTGTAATACCTGCAATAAATCCAACTATAGGTTTTTTAATTTTATGATTTTTTATAAACTCTGCAGCTTCTTCCTCTGCTGTACCACCTATTTCTCCAATCATTAAAATTGATTGTGTTTCCTCATCATTTAAAAATAAATCTAAACAATCTATAAAATTTGTTCCATTTATAGGGTCTCCACCAATTCCTATACAGGTTGATTGTCCAAGACCATTTTCTGTAGTCTGAGCAACCGCTTCGTATGTTAATGTTCCAGATCTAGATACAATTCCAACTGATCCTCGTTTATGAATATTTCCTGGCATTATTCCTATTTTGCATTCATCAGGAGTTATAATTCCTGGACAATTAGGTCCTATCAATCTACTTTTTGATCCTTTTAATTTTTGTCTAACTTTAAGCATATCCTGAATAGGAATACCTTCTGTTATACAAACTATTAGTTCAACTGATGCCTCTACTGCTTCTATGATGGCAGCTGCTGCAAATTTAGCTGGTACATAAATCATTGATGCGTCTGCACCAACCTCTGCTTTTGCTTCGGCAACTGTGTTAAATACAGGTCTATCAAGATGTCTTTGACCTCCCTTCTTAGGAGTTACTCCGCCAACCAAATTGGTTCCATATTCTATTGCTTGTTTAGAGTGAAACTCTCCATGTTTGCCTGTAAATCCCTGGCAAATAACTTTTGTATTTTTATTTACTAATACTGACATATTATTTTATTGCATCAACAATTTTCTTCGCAGCGTCATCTAAGTTTTCTGCGGAAATTAATTTCAATCCTGAATTATCAAGTATCTCTTTTCCCTCTTTAAAATTTGTTCCTGCGAGTCTTACAACAAGTGGAACATCAATATTTATTTCTTTTGCAGCTTCAACTACTCCTTGAGCAAGAACATCACATCTCATAATTCCACCAAAAATATTAATTAAAATTCCTTTTACATTTTTATCTGAAAGTATTATTTTAAGTGCTTCAGAAACTTTTTCTTTTGATGCTCCACCTCCTACGTCTAAAAAATTAGCTGGCTCTTTCCCATAAAGCTTAATTATATCCATAGTAGCCATAGCCAAACCAGCTCCATTAACCATACAGCCAATACTTCCATCTAATTTAATATATGCAAGATCATGTTTACTAGCCTGAATTTCAGTTGGTTCCTCTTCATTTAAATCTCTTAATTCTAAAATTTCAGGGTGTCTAAATAAAGCATTTGAGTCAAAATTAACTTTAGCATCTAAACATACTATCTTTTCTTCTTTAGTTAAAATTAATGGATTTACTTCAACCATATTTGCGTCTGTACTAATAAACATATTGTATATTGATTTGATTAAACTCATTGCTTGACTTTTAGCATCTTCATTTAAGTTAAAAATTTTAATTATATCTTCACATTCTTGATCTAAAATTTCATTTTTGATCTCAATTTTTGTTGTTACAATTTTTTCTGGATTATTTTTTGCTACTTCTTCAATATCCATTCCACCTTGATCACTTGATATAAAGGCAATTTTTGAACTAGATCTATCTATAAGACATGATAAATAAAATTCTTTGTCAATATTCGAAGATTCTTCAACATATAACCTTTTCACTTCTCGTCCTTCAGGACCAGTTTGATGTGTTATGAGTTTTTTGCCTAATAAATCTTTTGCAGCTTCTTTTAATTCTTCTATAGTATTCAGAATCTTTACCCCTCCTGCCTTGCCTCTTCCACCAGCATGAATCTGGGCTTTTAAGACATACTTTTTTGTTTTTAATGATTTGGCTTTTTGTACTAATTCGTCAACAGTTAGTGCAAAGACTCCTTCTGGAACAACTGCACCATGTTTCTTTAAAATTTGTTTAGCTTGATGCTCGTGAATGTTCATTGTTATTTAGAAAGATCAGGATCTATTTTAGATGCTGCTTCCCAAAGTGCTTTTACAGCGTCTATAGAGTGCATAAATTCCTTTTTTTCTTTATCATCAAGTTTGATTTGTTCTATTTTTTCAACGCCACCATTTCCTATTATAACTGGAACTCCTGCATAGACATTATTAACCCCATACTCTCCGTTTAATTGAACAGCGCATGGTAATAATTTTTTTTCATCATTTAAATATGCTTCAGCCATTTGAACTCCCGACGCTGCAGGAGCATAGAATGCTGATCCTTTTTCCAGATACTTAACAATTTCTGCACCACCATCTCTTGTTCTTTGATTTATTTCTTCCAATCTTTCTTGAGAAATTTTGCCCTCTTTAACTAGATCAAGCAAAGGTTTGCCAGAAACTTTTGTAAATCTAGGCATTGGAACCATAGTGTCCCCATGTCCTCCCATAACCATCGCATCGATATCCCTAACAGGAACATTTAGTTCTAATGATAAAAATAATTTAAATCTAGAACTATCTAAAATTCCAGCCATACCAATCACTTTATTTGCTGGTAAGCCAGAAAATTTTTGGAAAGCCATAACCATAACGTCTAGTGGATTAGTAATACATATAACAAATGCATTTGGTGCATTTTGTTTTATCCCTTCAGCTACTTGTTTAATAATTTTTAAATTTATACCAAGAAGATCATCTCTACTCATTCCAGGTTTTCTAGGAACACCAGCTGTAACGATGATTACATCAGAGTTTTTTATTTCTTTATAATTATCTGTGCCTGAAAATTTTACATTAAAGCCGTCTACTGAAGAAGATTGAGCTATATCTAGCGCCTTACCTTTTGCAATTCCTGCCGCTACATCAAACAAAACTACTTCATTTACTAGTTCTTTTGTTCCAATCAAATGCGCAAGTGTTCCACCTATTTGACCTGCACCAATTAAAGTAATTTTTTTTTTCATGAATGAAGTTATCTTTTATTCATAACTCATAATTATTCAATAAAAATTTAGATTTTTATTTTAGTTTTCTTCAATCAACTTAGAACAGATAGCCATATCCTTAGATATATATGATCCTTTAAAGTGAGATTTGTTTTTTTCCCAATTTTTTTTGCCATCAGTTATGTAATTACTGAATAACTCTTCCCTATTTTTTTCAGCTTCTTTTTGAGCTTCTTCAAGCTTTTTATTTTCATCAATAACCATCAACTCTACAGATTTAAATAATAAATTATTAGAAATCTCTATAAAATTTTTTGAAGAAATAGCATCTGACTTAAGGACTATACCAGATGCATATGCATAAACTGCACTACATCTTTTTAATAAATATATTTGTGTAGGACCTTTATCTAAATCTTTACCATCTAAATATTCTTTTAAAGGTATATTTTGTTCAGCTTTTACAAGGTTTGTCAAAAACATTATAATTATAGTTATTAAAATTAATTTTTTTTTTTTCATGATTGTTTTTTTAATATTATGGACCGTAAGCTACTTTAGGTAACCAAGTAACAATTTCAGGAAAATTGAATACTATTGCAACAGCTATTACTTGAAGAATAACAAATGGAATTATACCCTTATAAATATTTGTTATTGAAATACCCTGGGGAGCCACACCTTTCATATAAAATAGTGCAAATCCAACAGGCGGGGTTATAAATGAAGTCTGGAGAACCACCGCAAACATTACAATAAACCAAACCATATCAACTCCAAGGTCCATCATTACAGGGGCCAAGAAAGGTAAAATTATTAATGTAATTTCAATCCAATCTAAAAAGAAGCCTAATAAGAACGCAACAAATAAAACAACAATTACAACTCCACTTGTTCCAAAAGGTAATGCCTTAAGAGCTCCTTCAATTAATTCATCACCACCTAAGCCTCTTAAAATTAGTGCAAACATTGTTGCACCAACAAAAAGTGCAAAGATATATGCCGTAGTATGGGTCGTTTTTCTAATCACAATTTTTAAATCTGAAAATGACAATCTTCCTCTAATTATAGCTAATAAAGATGCACCTAAAGCTCCAACTCCTGAAGCTTCTGTGGGAGTAGCAATACCCATAAATATACTTCCTAGAACAGCAAAAATTAATAAAGCTGGTGGTATGATAGATTTTAAAACTCTTAAAACTATTTTGAAATCTACTGGTTCAGCATCTTTAGGCAGTGGAGCAGCCTTTGGATTTATATAAGCATAAACTACAATAAATATTGTGTACAATAAACCAAGTAAGAGTCCAGGAAACACAGCGCCCATAAATAAATCTCCAACTGATATTCTTACTTGGTCTCCCATAATAACTAACATAATGCTTGGTGGTATAAGAATTCCTAAAGTCCCAGTTGCACAAACAACACCACAAGCTAAGTTTGGATTGTAGTTATTTTTCAACATCAAAGGGACACCCAAGATTGTTAGTAATACAACGGCTGCACCAATAATTCCTGTAGAGGCGGCAAGTAAAACTCCAATAAATACAATCGATATCGCAAGACCACCTCTTGTTTTACCAAACAACTTGGACAGATCGGTCATTAGATCTTCTGCAATACCAGATTTATCCATCATTATTCCCATAAAAATAAACATTGGCAACGCGACTAAAACCCAGTTCGCCATAACACCATAAAGTCTATAAACAACCATTGAGGCAAATCCAAAGTCGACACCATAAAAGGTGTCAAATAAGTTATCAGAAAGCATTGAAATAAATATAAAAAGAACTCCTAATCCACCCATAGTCCAAGCGACAGGAAATCCGTAAAATATTAATGTTATAAAACTGAAAAATAGGGCAATAGCTAAAAAGTATTCTGCGATTAATGAAATCATCTTCTATCCCCTAATCCAAATCGAAGTGTTTCTATTATTCTTACAATTCTAGAGAAACCAGAAATTAATAATAAGAAGAAACTAATTACTAAAAAACCTTTTACAAACCACCTTGCTGGCAAACCATTTGCAGACGTCGATCTTTCACTTGATGTCCATGATAATTCAAAAAATGGAACTGCATAATAAAGAACAAGAATTACGAATGGTAAAAATAAAACCAAAATACCAAATAATTCAAACCATAATTTTTTTCTATGACTTAATCTCTCACTTAAAACATCAACTCTTACATGCGAGTCAACTATATAAGTTGAGGATAAGCCAACTAACCATCCAATACAATAAAGATGCCATTGTAACTCTTCTAATTCGATCATCCCATTTTTAAATACATATCTTAAGACTACATTTAAAATGATAACTGCTATTAATATTACCCATAACCAATTAAAAATTTCACCTACCTGTAAAACAAAATTATCAATTTTTTTTGTGATAGGCGTATGTCTAAGCTGTAGCTTTTTATCAAGAGATCCTTCAACAGGTATAAAATCTTTAGACATAATTTTTTTTCTTTAAAAACAAAAGCAGCCGGTATAACCGGCCGCTTTTATTATTATAATCAACTTTTCTAGTATTAAATACTAAAAGTTTCGAGGCAAATATCCCCATTTTTGCCAAACATCATACTCTTTCATGAATGCTTGTTGAGAAGCCCATACTTTAGCAAAGTCAGCGTCTTTAGCAGATTCTTCTTTCATTACTCTAGCACTTACTTTTTGTAGTTCTCTCAATACACTATCAGGCAATCTAGCAGCTGTTACACCTTTACCTGGGAAGCTTTGAATTTGCTTACCTTGTAAAAATTCACCAGTTGTAATTGCTCTCATAGCTGCTGCTGTACAAGCCATTTCGAATAAAGCTTGGTCAGCTGCACCCATTTTTTTCCATAAATCTAAATTGATCATGAAATGTGTTGAAGTTGACACTTGGTGCCAACCTGGGAATAGGTTGAACTTAGTGATCTTATGAAAACCTAAAACTTCATCAATAGCAGGCATTGAATATTCTGTTGCATCTAGAGTTCCTTTTTCTAGAGCTGCAAAAATTTCTCCACCAGCCATTAAAGTAGCTGAAGCTCCTATTTCATTTAAAACCATTCCTCCTAAACCTGAGAAACGAATTTTTAAACCTTTAAGATCTGCTAGGCTAGTTATAGGGTTTCTATACCAACCTGCTGTTTCAGGCCCAATTGTACTACATAACAAAACTTGAATATTTTGTTTGTTGTAGATTTCATTAGCTAACTTAGCGCCTTCTCCTTCAAACCACCATGCAGCATATTCCCATGGTTCCATTCCGAAAGGTACCGCAGCAAATAATACTGCCGCTGGTATTCTTCCTTGGTCATAGGCCATGTAGTTGTAGGCTGCAGGTAAATCACCTTTACTAATTGAAGGTGAAATTTCTAATGGTGGAAGTATTTTACCAGGTTCATAAACCTTTAATTTAATTCTACCATCAGTCGCTCTATCTAATGTATCCGATAAACGAGCAACAGGATCTCCTAGTGCTGGCCAACCAGTGTTAAAAGTAGACTGTACTTTCCATCTAATTTTTTCTGCTGCAGTAACTTGATGTAATGAAAAAGTAATCATTAAAGCAAAAACCGCAAACAAACTAAAAGATGTTTTTATTAGTTTTTTCATATTCCCCTCTCTATTGTTTTGAGTTGTTTAAAATTGAAGAACATTCCCAACTCATTTTAGAACGCTCTCCATGCTTTTCCGTAAAGATCAACCATTTCACCTACGGAAGGCACTCTTGGATTGAGGTTTGGCGCACCTGAAACTTCTGCATCAGTTGCCATATTTTCTAACTCGTCCTCAAAATTTTTTTCATTAATTCCAAATGCTTTCATAGACGGAACATCAAAATCATTATTAATTTTATAGAGACCTTTAATTAATTTTTCGCATGCCACATCATCATCGTCTTCTGGTGCTGCAAAATTTCCCGCCCTACTACAATCAGCATATCTATTTTTTGCATGATCTATCGAAAATTCTGTTATAGTTGGCAACAACATTGCATTACTTAATCCATGAGGAACTTTAAAATTACTCCCTAAAGGCCTACTCATTCCATGCACTAAGCATATTGAGGCATTTGAAAAAGCTAAACCACCTAATGTTGCTGCTAACATGAGACCTTCTCTAGCTTTTAAATTTTTTGGATCTTCATCAACGGCATAGATATTTTCTTGAACAAGTCTGATAGTGTCTAGTGCCATTCTATCTGAAAACAAGGTAGCCTTTTTGCTAACATAAGCTTCAATTCCATGGGTCAAAGTATCAATCGCACTATCAATTGTTAATCTTCTTGGTTTTGATAATGTTAATTCATAATCAATAATTGAAACTATAGGCACAAAACCTTCTCCTCTACAGGAAATTTTTTCAAAATTATTACTCTTAGTATCAATTATTACTGAATGATGGGTCACCTCAGATCCTGTACCGGCTGTTGTTGGTATGGCAATAATGGGAAGGCCTTTTTTATCAAAAGTAGACGGAGGTTTATAATCTTGAATGTTTTTGCTGTATTGAGAAAGTACAGCTATTGCTTTAGCTGTATCTATTGGACTTCCTCCACCAAACCCTATCACAGCATCATTTTTATTTTTTTTTAAAGTATCGACACCATTTAAAACAACCGTATCAGTAGGGTCTGGAATTGTGTCATCAAAAATATTAGATTTAAAACCTGCCTTTGAAAGTATCTCTTGAAGTTTTTTTACGTAGCCAAACTTGACCATTTGTTTGTCAGTAACTATCAAAAGTGATTTTACTGAACCAATAATATGAAGAATCTCTGGAAGTTGATTTAAGCTACCTTTGCCAATTTGCATATACCTTGGAACGCATACTCGAACATTGTCTCTTTTAATCAAGCTATCCCCTCTTTTAATTATTCTAATCTAAACTTATGTAAAATTAGGAGTCAACAGCATATAATCTTTAATTGATAATATTTTTCTCATTTAAGGAATACATATTGCAATCAAAAAAATCCTGTTATAACTTATCTTAAAAAAGAAATTATAATGAAAACAGTAAATCATTTTATTGATGGAAAAATTTACAGCGATAAAAAATCGAGAAAAGGTCCAATTTTTAATCCCGCTATAGGAGAACAAATAGCTGAAGTTGAATTAGCAAGTAAAGCAACTGTGGAGAAAGCTATTGAAAGTTCTGCTAAAGCATTTTTAAAATGGTCGAAAACTACTCCTATTAATAGAGCTAGAATTTTATCAAAGTATAAAGATTTACTAATAAAGAATATGGAAGAACTAGCTGTGATGGTTTCAGAACAGCACGGAAAAACCATACCTGATGCAAAAGGTTCTATTCAAAGAGGTATTGAAGTTGTGGAATATGCAACTGGAATAACAGACTCTTTAAAAGGTGACCATTCTTCAAGCGTTGGAACAAATGTTGACTCACACACATTAAGACAACCTCTTGGGGTTTGCGCAGGTATAACACCATTTAATTTTCCAGCGATGGTACCTATGTGGATGTATCCTGTTTCAATAGCTTGTGGAAATACATTTGTTTTAAAACCATCTGAAAAAGATCCAAGCTGTCCAATGAGATTAGCAGAACTAGCAATAGAAGCCGGATTACCTGCTGGTGTTTTAAATGTAGTTAACGGTGACAAGGAAGCTGTAGATACATTGCTAGAAAATAAAACAGTACAAGCTATTAGTTTTGTTGGTTCAACTCCTATTGCTGAGTACGTTTACCATACTGGAACCAAAAACAATAAGAGAGTTCAAGCACTTGGGGGTGCAAAAAATCACATGGTAATAATGCCAGATGCAGATGTTAATAAGACAACAGATGCAATAATAGGATCTGCCTTTGGTTCTGCGGGAGAAAGATGTATGGCAATTTCTGTTGCCGTTTGTGTTGGAAAACAAACTAAAGAAAAAATCAAAACAAAACTTTTAGAGGAAACATCCAAACTGAACGTAGGTCCTTATACAGATGAAAAAAGTGACTTCGGACCTTTAAATAACAAAGCACACTTTGAAAAAGTTTTAGGGTATATAGATACTGGAGAAAAAGAAGGTGCAAAATTGTTAGCGGATGGAAGAAATTTTAAAAAACAGGGATATGAAAAAGGTTATTTTGTAGGACCAACAATTTTTGATGATGTAAAGCCTGATATGAGGATCTATAAAGAAGAAATATTTGGACCAGTACTAAGTATGATGACTACTGAAACTTACGAGGAAGCATTGAACTTAGTAAACGATCATGAACTTGGAAACGGTGCAGCTGTTTTCACTAAAAGTGGAAATATTGCAAAACATTTTACTGAAAATGCTAAAATTGGAATGATTGGTGTGAATGTGCCTATTCCTGTGCCTGTCGCTTATCACAGTTTTGGTGGATGGAAACGATCTCTTTTTGGAGATCATTCAATGCACGGACCTGAGGGAGTAAGATTTTATACAAAGCTTAAAACTGCAACAGTAACTTGGGTTGAAGACAATGCAGGTCCTGAATTTACAATCCCAGTTTTATCTTAAATTTTTTTAAAAAATTTAACTTAATATGACTGATATAAACAGTAGAACATCTCCTAGAAGAATATTAAATATTCTTGAAGAAATTATTATTGATCCAGATAATTTTACAGCAAAGAAAATTTCCCATAAATTAAAAATACCACTACCAACAATTTATCGACACATTGAAACATTATGTGAAGAAAAATATTTAGTGGCAAATAGTTCAAAAAAATATTTACCAGGTCCAAAAATTAGAAATATAATCTTGAAAAGTCTTCCTTATGAACCAAATTTTACCTTAAGACGATCGTATTTGAGAAAATTGACTAATGATATTGAGGAGACGGTTAGCTTGTCGATGCCTATTGGAACTAAATTGGTTTATTTTGATAGGATAGAATTTCATTGGCCAATGCAATTGAATTTAGAGGCTGGGGACCATCTTCCTTTGCATGCCTCTGCATCAGGAAAATTATATCTATCATCTATAGTCGAAGATAAAGTAATTCAAATTTTTAAAAATATCAAAACCCCCAAAACTGCAAAAAATACCATAACTGATATTTCAAATTTTAAAAAAGAATTAAAAAAAATTAAAAACCAAGGTTACGCTTTTGATGATGAAGAATGGTTTAATGGCATGGCTGGTATTTCGGTCCCAATATTTAATTCTAATAAAGAGTTGTGTTTTTGTTTATCCACACACACAGCAAAAAGTAGAAAAGATATTAACGATCTAAAAAAAATTTTACCAATTATGCTTACTTCTGCCAATAATCTAAAAAAAGTTTTATTTAAAGATTAGCTGTTGCTAACATTTTTTTAATTTCTGCAATTGCTTTTGCAGGGTTAAGTCCTTTTGGACATGCGCTGGTGCAATTTAATATAGTATGACACCTATAAAGTTTTAATTCATCAGCTACTTTTTTTAATCTAGCCTCTCTTTCTTCGTCCCTGCTATCTACGATCCATCTATAAGCTTGCAATAATACAGCTGGACCTAAATATTTATCCCCATTCCACCAATAACTTGGGCAAGATGTTGAACAACATGCACACATAATACATTCGTAAGCACCATCTAATTTTGCCCGTTCCTCTTTTGATTGAATAATTTCATTAGTTTCAGAATTTGAATTTGATTTAAGCCAAGGTTCGATTGATTGATATTGTTTATATAAACCATCCAAATCTCCAATTAAATCTTTTTTAACCTTTAAATGTGGTAATGGATAAATATCGATTTCACCATCAATTTCAGCATGTGGAGTTGTGCAAGCCAAACCATTTTTGCCCCCCATATTCATAGCACAAGAACCGCAAACCCCGTGTGCACATGATCTCCTATATGCAATTGTAGGATCTATTTCATTCTTTATTTTATTTAAAACATCTAAAACTTTAGAAGGACAATTATCCATATCAACTTCGTAGGTATCTATCCTAGGATTTTCTTCTGTTGATGGATCCCATCTATAAACGTTTACTTTTTTTAAGTTTTTTGAACCAGTTTTATCTTTAAAATATTTACCTTTTTGAACTTGAGAGTTTTCAGGTAAATTAATCTGTACCATTAATATACTCTTTCTTGAGGTGGAAAGTACTGAACTTCATTTGTAAGTGTAGATTTATGAACTTCTCTATAGCTTATTTTTGTATTTTTTCCATCACACCAAGCAAGTGTATGTTGCATAAATTTTTCATCATCTCTTTTTGGATAATCTTCTCTAGCGTGCGCTCCTCTACTTTCTTTTCTATTATAAGCAGAGTCTACAGTTACCACAGCTTGTCTGATTAAATTATCAAATTCTAAAGTCTCAACTAAATCAGTATTAAAAATTAATGACTTATCTTTAACTGATAAAGAATCTAAGCCATCATATGTTTTTCTTATTTCCTCAACTCCTTCTTTAAGAGTTTTTTCTGTTCTAAAAACAGCACATTTAGACTGCATTGTTTTCTGCATTGCTAATCTTAATTCTGCTGTTCCTGTGTTACCTTCTGCATTTCTAATTTTATCAAATCTATCGATACATTTCTGTGTTTCAGTCTCACTAATTTCTTCATGTGGCGTCCCAGGCTTAACTAGCTCTGCTGCTCTCTTGGCTGCAGCTCTCCCAAAAACAACTAAATCAATTAAAGAATTAGATCCTAATCTATTTGCTCCATGAACTGAAACACATGCAGCTTCTCCTATTGCCATTAATCCAGGAACAGTTTTTTCAGATCCGTTTACTGTTAACACCTCTCCTTTATAATTTGTAGGAATACCACCCATATTATAATGGACTGTTGGAACAACAGGGATCGGATCTTTAGTAACATCTACATTTGCAAATAATCTAGCTGCATCAGTTATACCAGGTAATCTACTTTCAATTATTTCTTTATCTAAATGACTTAAGTTTAAATGAACATGGTCTTGATCTTTTCCAACACCTCTTCCCTCATTAATTTCAATTGACATTGATCTACTCACAACATCTCGTGATGCTAAATCTTTAGCCTTTGGTGCGTATCTTTCCATAAATCTTTCACCTTTAGAATTCGTAAGATATCCTCCTTCACCTCTTGCTCCCTCTGTTATTAAAGTACCATGTCCATATATTCCTGTTGGATGAAATTGAACAAACTCCATATCTTGTAAAGGTAATCCAGCCCTTAAAACCATTGCATTACCGTCTCCAGTGCAAGTATGAGCAGAGGTTGCTGAATAGTAAACTTTACCATAACCACCTGTTGCAATTATCACTGTGTGGGCTCTAAATCTATGAATAGTTCCATCATTTAAATTCCACGCGATTAAACCTTTACACTCTCCATCTTTCATTAATAAGTCTAATGCAAAATACTCTATAAAAAATTCTGTTTTGTGCTTTAAGGCCTGTCCATACAAAGTATGTAAAATTGCATGACCTGTTCTATCAGCTGCTGCACAAGTTCTTTGAACAATCCCATTTCCATAATTTTTAGTCATACCGCCGAATGGTCTTTGATAAATTTTTCCATCTTCTGTTCTACTAAAAGGAACTCCATACTTTTCTAATTCAATAACCGCTTTTGGTGCCTCTTTACAAAGATATTCAATACTATCTTGGTCTCCTAACCAATCGGCCCCTTTAACAGTATCATACATATGCCAACGCCAATCGTCTTCTCCCATATTACCAAGAGCTGCTGAAATACCTCCTTGAGCAGCTGAAGTATGACTTCTTGTTGGGAAGACTTTAGAAATACATGCAGTTTTCAAACCAGCTTCACTTAAACCAACTGCAGCTCTTAACCCTGAGCCACCAGCTCCTAAAACTACAACATCATATTCGTGATTAATTATTTTATATGTACTCATAACGTTGATATTAATATAATTGTAATTAATGGAATTACCACCGCTGAAGCGTACAAAAGCTTATTTGCGACATTTTTGATTTTATCATTAGCTAAATAATCCTCGAAAACCTCACTGATGCTCAGTGCTGAAAAAAAATATGCGTTAATAATAAATAAACTGAATAAAAATTTAGATGATGAATTTGTAAAAAAATTCACAACATCAGAGTATCCTTGGTCATAAAAATTTATTAGATTAATAATAAACCACAACATCAAGGGTACCAATGTTGCTCCACTAATCTTTAAAAAGATCCATTTTTTTGTAGCATTTATCATTTTAAAAAAAATTTTTTCCTATTAAATAAAAGACAACAGTTAAAATTAATGATCCAAATATAGTAATTAATCCTGTAATTTTTGTTGTTTTAATTTCAAATCCATATCCAAGATCCATGATCAAATGTCTTATTTCACTTAAAACCTGAAAAGAAAAAGACCAAGTAATACCCAAAATAATAAATTTTCCTATAAATGAGTTTAAAAATGAATTTATCAATTGGTAATTACTTTCTCCTAATATTAAAAGTGATGCCCACAAACAAATTAATGTAATTACAATTATATTAATTATACCTGTTATCCTATGACAAATAGAAACCAATGAAGAAATGTGCCATCTATAAATTTGTATATGTGGGGATAATGGTGTTTTACTTTCCATAAAAATTATTTTTAATTAAAGTTTCTGCGATTTCTACAGAATTTAAAGCTGCCCCCCTCAAAAGATTGTCTGAAACAATCCATAAATTTAATCCATTTTTAATAGTCTTATCTTCTCTAATTCTCGAAATAAATGTTTCATCTTTTCCTTCTGCTTCAACTGGAGTTGAATAATGTCCGTCCTCTCTCTCATCTATTACTTTACATCCCTCAAAATTATCTAAAGCTTCTTTTACTTTCTCTATTGAAAATGATTTTTCAAATTGAATATTGACAGATTCTGAATGAGAAACAGAAATAGGTAATCTTACACAAGTGGCTGTTAAATCTATTTTATTATCTAAAATTTTTTTTGTTTCATTAGTCATTTTAAGTTCCTCTTTTGTATATCCATCATCTGAAAATATGTCTATTTGTGGGATTGCATTAAATGCTATTTGTTTTGTAAAGTTTTTAGACTTAACTTTTTTTCCATCTAGTATTAATTTTGTCTGTTCAATTAATTCATCCATAGGAGCTTTACCACCTCCTGAAACTGATTGATATGTTGATACTACTATTCTTTTAATTGAAAACAAATCGTGCAAAGGTTTAAGAGCAATTACTAATTGTGCAGTTGAACAGTTTGGATTTGCTATAATATTTTTTTTTATAGTTTTTAAATCCTCAGAATTAACTTGTGGCACTATCAAAGGAACGTCTGGATCCATTCTAAAATGACTTGAGTTGTCTATTACTAAACAATTTTTTGCAGCTTTTTCTGCAAATTTTTCTGAAATTTTTCCACCTGCAGCAAAAAAACAAATTTTTACTTTTGAAAAATCAAAGTCTTCTAAATC
The DNA here is from genome assembly GCA_902573585.1 of uncultured Pelagibacteraceae bacterium. Classification (GTDB taxonomy): domain Bacteria; phylum Pseudomonadota; class Alphaproteobacteria; order Pelagibacterales; family Pelagibacteraceae; genus Pelagibacter. The sequence goes on along the minus strand of CACGKH010000002.1, from coordinate 36,047 downwards.
ATGAATGTCGTGATCCACACCTTTGAAATTAATTTTTTTTCCTGCACTTTTGGATGATGCCAACAAATATAGATTATTAATAGAAAGATCTTTTTTCTCAAGAACTTCTAGTGTTTTTCTACCAACATTCCCTGTTGCACCGACTATTGCAATATCCATGATGTAAGTTTTATACTAGATGAAAGGTAATTCGCAAACTTTAAGAGCTATATTTTTACCGCCAATTTCAACCTTACCAGTCACTAACTTTTTGCAAAAAGGCTCTTTTATCATCGCAATTCCTATAACTTTTTTGAAATGAGGTGAATAACATGCAGATCTAAGATCCCCTATCAAATTTCCATCATTATTCGTAATATTGACTGAGCCTGTTAAACTAATCTCATTTGTTTCGATATGAACTCCCATTAATTTTCTTTTAATTCCATCTGATTTAATCTTTTTTAACTTTTCTTTGCCCAAAAAAACTACATCCGACTCTAAATTTACATATTTTTCAAAACCACATTCAAAAGGATTATCTTGATTGTCAAAATCGTTTCCGTAAGAAAGGAGGCCACTTTCTATTCTTTCAATAAGATTTGGACAACCAGGTTTTACATTAAATTCTAAACCTATTTCAAAAAGATGATCGTATAAATCTTGGCCTGATGATGTATTTTCAACATAAACTTCATAACCACCTTGTTTTGACCAACCTGATCTAGCAATTAAATGTTTTGTGCCTTTGAAATCAAAATAGTCAAATCCAAAAAATTTTAACTCAGTAATTTTTTTTCCAAAAACTTTTTCCATCAGACCAAATGATTTGGGACCTTGTATTGCAATAATATCAACATTTGGTTCAAAAATTTTAACTTTAAAATTATTTCCAGAAGCAAGTCCTTTGGCAAAAAAAATAACATCTGAGTCTGCAATCGAGATCCACCATTTATCTTCAGCTAACTTTAATATTACTGGATCATTAACTAAATTACCATTATCATCAATTATTGGACAGTAATAACATCTTCCAATTTTTGATTTTGACAAATCTCGACAAGTCATAAGCTGAACAAGTTTCGCTGAATCTGGTCCAGAAATTTCAACTTGTCTCTCTGCTGCAACATCCCAAATTTGAACATTTTTTTTTAAATGATCACAAGACTCTTCTATTGATCCAAATGCAGCTGGTAATAACATATGGTTGTAAACGGTATAAGCTGTTACACCTTGTTTTTCTATTCTTGAAGTATAAGGAGTACTTCTTAATCTTCTAGATTTTGCTATGGAATAGTTTTTCATTTATTTAAAAATTCAAAAATCTTTTCTCGCATTTCAAAAGCTTTTTCAATCATAATCATGTGTCCTGATCCAATAATTATATGAGTAGTTGAATTTTTTACTAAATTCGCAAATTTTTTTCCACTTTCTAAATTAGCCATCTTGTCAAGTTCTCCAAATATAAACATGGCCGGACAATTTATAGCTTTAGCAGCATCTGAGCCATTTTGATAATTATTACATGCAATAAGATCAACTGCCAAAATTTCACTTATATCTCTTGGAGATTGAATTATTTTTTCAACTGGATTTCCACCAATAAATTTTTTTGAGCCTTCATAGCCCCATTTCATCATTAATTTGACAGCATCAGAATCTCCATCTGAGGCCAAATCAATTAGATCTTTATTTACGGGCATTCGATAAGAACCTCCAACAAATACTATTCTTTTTAATCTATCTTTGTATTTGAATGAATATTCAAGAGCTTCTAGACAACCTTGTGAATGACCAACAAGAATTATATTCTTCAATTTTAATTCTTCAAAAACTTTTTCTAACCAATCTGCTATTTTTTCAATACTATCTAAACATGGACCATCAGAATTTCCATGCCCAGGTAAATCAATTGATAAAACATTAAAATTTTTATTTGAAAAAAATTGTTCAGTTAAAGACCAGACAATGTGTGATAAACCACTTCCATGTAAAAACACAATTGTATCTTTAGAATTTTCTATACCCTGCCCAGCATCTGAGAAATAAACACTTTTATTTTGTATGGTTATTATCAATTAATTACCTAAAATTTTTTTCTAAGCTCAAATTTTTGAATTTTACCTGTAGAAGTTTTTGGTAATTCACAGAAAACAACCTGTTTTGGAACCTTAAAACCAGCCAAAGTTTCTTTACAAAAGCTTATTAATTCTTTTTCTGTGGTAGGTTTATCTTTAACCACTTCAATAAATGCACAAGGAACTTCACCCCACTTTTCATCAGGCTTAGCAACTACAGCTGCTATTGATACTGAGGGATGTTTAGATAAAGTGTTTTCTATTTCAATCGAAGAAATATTTTCTCCACCAGAAATAATTATATCTTTTGATCTGTCTTGTATTTTGACATATCCATCTGGATGCATTACTGCTAAATCTCCAGAATGAAACCAACCACCAGCCATAGCCTTATCAGTAGCAGCTTTATCTTTAAAATAACCTTTCATTACTACGTTTCCTCTTAGCATTATCTCACCAATAGTTTTTCCATCCTTTGGAACTTCTTTCATAGTCTCAGGATCCATAATTGCTGCTCCCTCAAGATTAGGATATCTAACTCCTTGTCTTGCTTTAATTTCATTTTGCTTATCTTCATCAAATCCATTCCAATCATCATTCCAAGCACATTGAGTAACATGACCATAAGTCTCTGTTAAACCATAAACATGCATTACTTCAAAACCAAGTTCTTTCATTTTTTTGAAAATTATACTCGGCGGTGGAGCCCCCGCAGTAAGCACATGAACTTTGTTTTTTAATTTTTTTTGATCACTTTTGGGAGCACCTGTTATCATGTTTAATACAATCGGAGCACCTCCAAAATGAGTAACATCATATTTATCTATTAACTCAAAAATCTTTTTAACATCTATGTTTCGTAAACAAATAGTTCTTCCATTTAGCATTGGAACTGTCCATGGGTAACACCAACCATTACAGTGAAACATTGGAACAATTGTTAAAAAATTTAATCTGTTTGGCATATTCCAAGCAACTGCACTTCCAGTTGACATGAGATATGAGCCTCTATGATGATAAACAACACCTTTAGGATTTCCAGTTGTACCTGAGGTATAACTTAAAGATATAGCCTGCCACTCATCCTCTGGCATTTTCCAAATGTAGTTTTCATCACCTGTATTAAGAAATTTTTCGTATTCTAAATCACCAATTTTCTCTAATTTTGACTGATCTGCAAATTTATCATGAATATCAATTATAGTGATTTTTTTATCCAATTTGCTTAGAGCCTTTTTTACCTCAATATGAAGTTGTCTATCTACTACTAATACTTTTGCATCACTATGATTTAAAATATACGAGATAGTATTAGCATCTAATCTAATATTAATTGTATTCAATACGGCACCTGTCATTGGAACTGAATAGTGGGCCTCGAAAATTTCTGGAGTATTAAAAGCTAAAAATGAAACAGTATCTCCTTTTTTGATACCAATTTTTTCTAGTGCACTAGCAAATTTTATAGCCCTTTTGTAAACTTCACTCCAAGTATATTTTCTTTCTTCATATACTATTGCTTCATAATTTGGGTAAATATCTTTTGCTCTCTCTAAAAAAGATAAAGGTGTTAATGGAACATAGTTTGCAAAATTTTTATCTAAATTTGTTTCGTAATGACTCATTTTAATTAAATTTAAAATTCATAATATTTGAGCTTCCAGAAATAGCAGATTTATAATGTTGCTCAGCTCTTGGTAAAACTTTATCAAAATAGAATTTTGCAGTATTTATTTTGTCATCAAAGAAGTTTTTATTCTCATTATAATCTTTAAAACTTACATCCAGAACCTTAATCCAAGCATAAGCAACTGAAACAAAACCCAAAGTTTTCAGATAATCATTTGCAGCAGCACTGACATCATCTTTATCTGTTTTCATTTTTTCGTTAATCCACTCACTAAACTTAGTTAAAATATTCAAATAAAAACTAAATTCCTTTGTAAATGGTTTAATCTTTTCATTTTTTAAATCAGTTTCAGTTTTTATTAAATCTATGAATTTATTTATTATATCTCCATTTTTATTTGATAACTTTCTAAAAACTAAATCTGCAGCTTGTACTGAGTTTGTACCTTCATAAATTGGTGTTATTCTATTATCTCTATACAACTGTTCTATTCCTTGATCTTTTGTATAACCATAACCTCCATGAATTTGCATTGCATCATTAGTAATTTCCATACCTAAATCAGTAAACAATGATTTTACCACTGGTGTCATCAATGAAACAAAATCAGAAGCTTCCTGACGCACTTTTTCATCTTGATGGTTCAAACTAACTTCAGTTTGTTGTGATAACCAAAAACATAAAGCTCTCTCACCTTCGATAATTGATTTCATATTCAACAATGATCTTCTTATATCCGCATGTTCAATTATAAAATCAGCACCATTAGTTGACTTGGTTTTATTTGTCTTGCCTTGTTTTCTTTCTTTCGCATAAGCGAGTGAGTTTTGATAAGCGATTTCTGAAATTCCTAGACCTTGAATACCAACAACTATTCTTTCAAGATTCATCATGGTAAACATTGCGTTTAAACCTTTGTCTTTTTTTCCAATCATGTAGCCAATAGCATCATCAAAATTTAATACACAGGTAGCAGAACCTTTTATGCCCATTTTACTTTCAATAGATCCAGTTGATATACCATTTCTTGGACCAACACTTCCATCTTCATTAACTACAAATTTAGGAACTAAAAATAAACTTATACCTTTTGTGCCGGTTGGAGAGTCCGTGGCTCTAGCAATTACTAAATGAATAATGTTTTCTGTTAAATCATGATCTCCTGAAGTTATAAATATTTTCTGACCACTAATTTTATATGTTCCATCTTTTTGTTTTTCGGCTTTCGTTTTTAAAAGTCCTAAATCTGTTCCACACACAGGTTCTGTTAAACACATAGTGCCACTCCATTTACCTTCAACTATTTTCGGTAAATATTTTTCTTTCAACTCATCTGATGCATGATGATTAATACAATTATAAGCTCCTATACTCAGTTCGCTATAAAGTTTAAATGATAAACTTGCAGAAGATAACATTTCATCAAAAAATGCACTCACTGTTTTTGGCATTCCCTGACCACCATACTTTGGATCACAGGACAAAGAAGTCCACCCATCCTCAATGTATTTTTTATATGCCTCCTTGTATCCTGGAGGTGTCCTCACTACTCCATTTTCTAAAACTGCTGGATTTTCATCCCCAGCTTTAGCTAGAGGTAAAATTAAATTTTGATTAATTTTTGCAGCTTCTTCTAAAATATCTTTGACTAAATCTGAACTAACTTCTTTATATTTTTCTAATTCATTGTAATTTTTATTGTCTCTTAATTTTTCAAAAAGAAACATCATATCTTCTAATGGAGCAGTATAGCTTGGCATAAAAATAGTTTAGAATAATTGATAGATTATTGCAATTTTGAAATTATCGCATCACCCATTTGTGCAGTAGATACTTCTTTCATTCCATCTGATAAAATGTCTTTAGTTCTTAAACCGTCATTTAAAACGTCCTGCACTGCTTTTTCAAGAGCTTGAGCTTCTTTATCTAGGTCTAATGAGTATCTTAAAGCCATAGCAAAACTGAGTATACTAGCAATTGGATTAGCAATTCCTTTACCAGCAATATCAGGAGCAGATCCATGAATAGGTTCATACATGGATCTCATTTCACCATCTTTATTTTTGGCACCTAAAGAAGCTGAAGGCAAAAGACCTAATGAGCCCGTCAACATAGAAGCTTGGTCTGACAACATATCTCCAAATAAATTGTCAGTCACTATTACATCAAATTGTTTTGGGTTTCTTAGTAACTGCATTGAACAATTATCAGCAAGCATATGACTTAATTCAACATCGTTATATTCTTTATCGTGTAATATTTGAACTTCTTCTTTCCAAAGCTGCCCTGCTTCCATGACATTTGATTTTTCACAAGATGTAACTTTATTTGATCTCTTTTTAGCTAATTCAAAAGCAATTCTAGCAACCCTTATTATTTCACTACTAGTGTAAGTATGGGTGTTAATTCCTTTTCTTTCACCGTTTTCAATAGGCTTAATACCTCTTGGTTCACCAAAATATATTCCGCCTGTTAACTCTCTAACAATCATTATGTCTAAACCAGAGACTATTTCTGGTTTTAATGTTGATGCGTCAACTAGTTGTTCAAAACATATTGCCGGTCGTAAGTTAGCAAATAATTTTAATTCTTTTCTAAGTTTTAATAATGCTCTCTCAGGTTTTTTTGAAAATTCGACACCATCCCATTTTGGACCACCGACTGCACCAAGCATAACAACTGCACTTTCTAAAGCTTTATAAAATACTTCATCAGTGATTGGTGTTCCATGTTTATCATAAGAGCAACCTCCAGCAAGATCTTCATCTATTTCAAAATCAAGAGATTTTTTATCATTAAACCAATTAATTATTTTTCTTACTTCACCAATAACCTCTGGGCCAATTCCATCTCCTGGTAATAATAATATTTTTCTTTTTTTAACTTTGATCATTAAATATCCAAGGTTTTTTAACTTTTAAATCTTTTTCAAAATTTTCTATTTTATCTGATTTTTTTAAAGATAATGCTATATCGTCTAGTCCTTCTAATAAACATTTCTTTTTAAATGAATCTACTTTAAATTTTGTCTCATTATTTCCAAAAATGATCTTTTCCTCATTAAGGTCTATAGAAATCTCTTCTTCCCTTTTTGCATATTCTGACAGCTCTTTAATTTTTTCATCATCAAGAATAATTGGTAAAATTCCATTTTTAAAACAGTTACTGTAAAAAATATCCGCAAAACTTGAGCTTATCACACAAGTAATACCAAAATCTAATAATGCCCATGGAGCATGCTCTCGTGATGAACCACATCCAAAATTTTTACCTGCAATTAAAATTTTTGAATTATTGAAAGGGTTTTTATTTAAAACAAAATCACTAATTTCTTTTCCTTTGTCATCATATCTCATCTCAAAAAACAAATTTTTACCTAAACCTGTTCTTTTAATTGTTTTTAAAAATTGTTTTGGAATAATCATATCCGTATCTATGTTAACTATCGGCAGATAGGCTGGTATACTTTTTAATGTATTAAATTTTTGCATATTAATTTTGATACTTTCTGACATCATCAAGATTTCCAGATATTGCCGCAGCAGCTGCCATACCTGGGCTTACTAAATGAGTTCTTCCACCTCTACCTTGTCTACCCTCAAAATTTCTGTTTGATGTAGAAGCACATCTTTCTTCTGGTTTTAACTTATCTGCATTCATTGCTAAACACATAGAGCAACCTGGCTCTCTCCATTCAAAACCAGATTTTACAAAAATTTTATCTAATCCTTCTTGCTCTGCTTGCTCTTTTACTAAACCCGATCCTGGAACGACCATTGCATGTACGTGCGATGCTATTTTTTTATCTTTTAAAATTTTTGCAGCTTCTCTTAGATCCTCAATTCTACCATTCGTACAGCTTCCAATAAAAACTTTATCTATCTTAATGTCTTTAGCTGCCATATTTGGTTTTAAACCCATATAATTTAAAGCTCTTTCTAAAGAATTTTTTTTATCTTCATCCTTCTCATTTTGTGGATTTGGTACTTTTTCATCAATTGTAATCACATCCTGAGGAGATGTACCCCAAGTTATCATGGGTAAAATTTCATCAGCTCTTAAGTTTATTTCTTTATCAAATTTAGCCCCATCATCAGTATTTAAATTTTTCCAATATTCTAAGGCTTTGTCCCAATCTTTCCCCTTTGGTGACATTGGTCTATCTTTTAAATATTTAAATATTTTTTCATCAGGCGCTATCAATCCTGCTCTAGCACCACCCTCAATTGTCATATTGCAAATGGTCATTCTTTGTTCAACACTCAATGATCTAATTAAATTACCAGCATATTCTATTACACAACCTGTTCCACCTGCTGTACCAATTTTTCCTATAATTTGAAGAATTACATCTTTAGATGTGACTCCTAATGGAAGTTTGCCATCAACATTTATTCTAAAATTTTTTGCTTTTTTCTGAACTAATGTTTGAGTTGCCAAAACATGTTCTACTTCAGAAGTTCCAATTCCAAATGCTAAAGCACCAAATGCTCCATGAGTGGCAGTATGACTATCACCACATACAATAACTGTGCCTGGTTGAGTAAAGCCTTGCTCAGGACCAGTAACATGAACAATACCTTGTCTCTTATCATCCATTCCAAAAAGTTGGACACCAAATTCTTTACAGTTAGCCTCTAAAGTTTCAACTTGAATCTTTGACTCTTGGTCAGAAATACCTTTAGACCTATCAGTTGTAGGAACGTTATGATCTGCGACAGCAAGGGTTAAGTTGGGATGTCTGACTTCACGTTTAGAATTTCTTAATCCCTCAAAGGCTTGAGGGCTTGTAACTTCGTGAACTAAATGTCTATCAACAAATAGCAAAGCTGTACCATCGTCTTGCTGATCTACTAAATGATCGTTCCAAATTTTATCGTAAAGAGTATTAGGCATTGAAAAAAAAATTATTTTTTTTCTGGTGTATTTTCAAGTTTTTTTTCTGTCTTAGTTTCAGCTGTAGAGGCTTCTTCTTTTTTAACCTCCGGCACTGAAGCTTTTTCTACTTTTACATCAGTTTGATTTTCTTTTGTCACTGGGGCTAAATTTTCCTCTGTAACAGTCTCAGGTTTTACATCAATATCAATTCCAATTTTTTTTCTTATCTTTTCTGCAATTCTTGCTGATTTACCAGTCCTATCTCTTAAATAATAAAGTTTAGCTCTTCTTACCTTTCCTGATCGAATTACTTTAATCGTATCAATTACCGTACCATATAATGGAAAAGTTCTTTCAACACCTTCTCCGAAAGATATTTTTCTAACAGTAAAAGATGAATTTAAGTCTCTACTTTTCTTAGCTATACAAACACCTTCAAAATATTGAATTCTCTCTTTTTTACCTTCTGTAATTCTGACACCAACTTTAACCACATCTCCAGGAAAAAAATCAGGTATTTTTTTTTCTGAAAGAATTTTTTTGACGTTATGTTGGTTTATTTCTTCTATATTTTTCATTTTAATATTTAACAAATTAATTTTTCTTATATTTTTGCCACATATCAGGTCTTCGGTCGCGTGTTATAGCCTCAGATTGAGATAAACGCCAGTCTTTAATTTTACTGTGATCTCCTGATAATAATACCTCTGGCACTGATTTTTCCTCCCATATTTGAGGTTTTGTATATTGAGGATACTCTAAAAGACCATTTTCAAAGGTTTCATCAAGTGAGGATTTATCATTTCCTAAAACTCCAGGCAAAAGTCTTAGAATACTATCAAGTACTACTAATGCAGCAGTTTCACCTCCAGATAAAACATAATCTCCTATACTTATTTCTTCAATGTTCCTTGTGGCCAAAACTCTTTCATCCACCCCTTCAAAATGACCGCATATTAAAGATATAGATTTTTCTTTAGACAGATCTTGAGCAAGTTTTTGATCAAATTTTTTACCCTTAGGTGAAAGGTAAAAAACTCTTTCTCCCTTTTTAACTTTTTGATCAAGTGCGTTTGCTAAAACATCAGCTTTTAACAACATTCCTGTTCCTCCTCCGTAAGGAGTATCATCGACTGTTTTGTGTTTATCAGTAGCTGCATCTCTTATGTTTATTACACTTAAGTCCCACAATTTATTAGTCAAAGCCTTTCCGTAAAGACCTTTTGATAAAGGTCCAGGAAAAACTTCTGGATAGAGAGTAAATACTTGAGCTTGGAACATAGGCAAACTTTATATTATTTTTTTTCCTCTTTTTTAGCTTCTGTTGCTGGTGCTGCATCTGCTTTAGGAGCTTCTTCCTTTTTAGCTTCTTCGGATCCTTCTTTTTTTCTATCTTTCTTTGGAATTGCTTTTTGAGGATTGTTTCCATTAGCAGGCATAGGCATTAATTCATTTTCACCTAAAATTCTCGCTACTCTTGTTGTTGGTTGTGCTCCTTGGCCTAACCAATACTTAATTCTTTCAGCTTCAAGTCCAATTCTTTCTTTTTTTTCTTTAGGAAGTAAAGGATTGAAAAAACCTACTTTTTCAATAAATCTTCCGTCTCTTGCAAAACGACTATCTGCTACTACAACTTTGTAAACAGGTCTTTTCTTTGTTCCTCCTCTTGATAACCTTAACTTTAACATTTGCTCTCCTTTTTTTATTTTAGTTGATTAAATAATTCTGGTGGTATTCCTTTATCAGACATACCTTTCAGATTTCCTTTAGACATCTTTTTCATCATTTCAGACATCATTTTAAATTGCTTTAGCAATTTATTGATAGTGGCTGGATCTGTTCCAGAACCATTAGCAATTCTTTTTTTTCTAGAACCGTCTATTATTTTTGGATTCTCTCTCTCTTTTTTAGTCATAGACAAAATTATTGCTTCATTTTTTGTAATAACGCTCTCATCAATACCTGCAGCATCCATTTGCGACTTAACCTTAGATACACCTGGCATAAAAGACATCACACCTTCTATTCCACCCATTTTTTTCATTTGTCGTAATTGAGTTAAGTAATCTTGCATTGAAAATTGTCCCTTTTTTAAATTTTCTTCAGCCTTTTTAATATTTTCTTCACCTAGATCTTGTGCTGCTTTTTCTACAAGAGATACAATATCTCCCATTCCCAAAATTCTATTTGCAATTCTATCTGGGTGAAATACTTCAAGATTTTCAATTTTTTCACCTACTCCTAAAAATTTAATTGGAACTTGAGAAACGAATTTCATACTTACAGCTGCTCCCCCTCTCGCATCACCATCCGCTCTAGTTAAAATTATTCCTGAAAGATTTACAGTGTTCTTAAATTCTTTTGCTACAGACGCAGCTACTTGACCTGTAAGAGAATCTGCAACCAAAAATGTTTCTGCAGGTTTTATTGTATTTTCAATTTGTTTAATTTCACTCATCATTTGTAGATCAATCTGTGTCCTACCTGCAGTATCAAATAATATAATGTCAGCACCATTTAAATTTGCTGCACTGATAGCTCTTTGACAAATATCAGCTGGTTGTTGACCTTTAATAATTGGAAGTGTTAAAATATTGTTTTGTTCCCCTAAAGATTTTAATTGTTCTTGAGCGGCTGGCCTGTAAATATCCAAGCTAACCATCATAACTTTCTTCTTTTTTGTACTTTCTAAATACTTTGCAAGTTTTGCTGTTGTAGTTGTTTTACCAGAACCTTGTAATCCAACTAACATCATTGGCACTGGCGGAACTGCATTAAGATTCACTTCGTTATTTTTTTCGCCAAGTAGACTAACCAATTCATCATAAACGATCTTAACCACCATATCTCCAGGTGATGTAGATCTAATTATCTCTTGTCCTAAAACTTTTGGCTTAACTTTTTCAATAAATTCTTTAGCTACATCTAAAGAGACATCTGCTTCAAGTAAGGCTTGTCTAATACCTCTCAAGCCTTCATCAACTTGATTTTCATCAAGTGAAGGAGCCTTTTTTAAAGAAGAAAAAATTTCTTCGAATTTATTTGTCAAATTTTCAAACATATTTATTACACACAGCAGTAATCGCACTAGTGGGCGAACCCTCGCTGACTAGTGTCGATCTCTTTGTTTCCAAAGACACCGCAAATTTAACGTTTTTGCGGAAACCGCCACAAACTATAATAGAGGTTCAAAAAGTCAATAAATAAGTTAAATAACTATATATGGACATTAAAGCTTTTAAAATGGATGGATTAGGTAATGATTTTGTTATCATAGACAATAGACAAAAAGTTACTAACTTAACTAAAGGACAGATAATTAAAATTTGTGATAGAAATTTTATTGGATGTGATCAGTTAATTTTAATTGAAAATGACATCAATGCTGATGCTCGTTTAAAGTTTTTTAATTCTGATGGAGGTGAGTCTGGTGCATGTGGTAATGGTACAAGATGTGTTGCAGATTTAATTTCAAAAGAAAAGGATAAGAAAAATATTACTCTGACTACTCTATCTGGAAATTTAAAATCAGAGATATTAGGAAATAACTTTGTCACAACTGAAATTGGAAATGCAAAAACTAGTTGGAATGAAATTCCTCTTTCTGTTGATGTAGATACGAAAAATTTAAATATTAAGATTAATGATTTAAATAAAAAAGAATATTCTGGTGGGACTTCTGTAAATGTTGGAAACCCTCATGTTATTTTTTTTGTCGATGAAATTAAAAATTTTGATATTACAAAAATTGGTCCTCAAATTGAAAATCACGAAATGTTTCCAGAAAGATGTAACGTTACAATCGCTAAGGTTATAAATAAAAATTTAATCAAAGTTAAAGTTTGGGAAAGAGGAGCTGGATTAACGAAAGCATGTGGGACTGCAGCATGTGCAACAGCATTTGCTGGTAAATTAAATAACCTTACTGATAATAGTACAGATATTGAATTTGAGAATGGAAAACTGTCAATTTTTATTGATGAAAAAAATTCTATTCATATGAAGGGACCTGTTTCAGATATAAAAGAAATCTCAATAAAATTATAATGGGAATATTCGATAAATTTAAAAAAGGTTTTCAAAAAAGTGCTTCTGCATTTTCATCTGGTCTTAAAGAAATAATTGTAAAAAAAGAAATAGATGATGAAAATTTAAATAAAATTGAGGAATTTTTAATCCAATCTGATGTTGGAATTGAAGCTGCTTCTGAAATAAAGGAAATAATTTCAACTAAGAAAGTAGATCCTAATAAAGATTTAACATCAGAGATAAATCTAATTTTGAAAGAATATATTATTTCATTAATGAAACCATTAGAGAACAGTTCTTTTTTTTCAAAAAAAGAAAAACTTAATGCAACTTTAATTTCTGGAGTAAATGGTGTTGGTAAAACAACAAGCATTGGTAAAATTGGAAAAATTTTAAAAAGTAATGGTAATAAAGTTATGTTTGCAGCTTCAGATACTTTTCGAGCTGCAGCAATTGAACAATTAGAAAATTGGGCTAATAAAATAAATGTTCAAATTACTAAATCATCACAAGGATCTGATCCAGCTTCTGTTGCCTATAAAGCTATCGAAGAAGCTATGAATAATAATTTTAATCAAGTTTTAATTGATACTGCTGGAAGACTTCAAAATAAAAAAAATTTAATGGAAGAATACAAAAAAATTGCAAATGTAACAAAAAAAATAGATCCTGATGCACCACATGATGTTATTTTAGTTTTAGATGCAACTTCTGGCCAAAATATTATTAATCAAGTAGAGGAATTTAACAAAATTATTCCAATAACAGGAATTATTATGACTAAATTAGATGGAACTGCAAAAGGTGGTATTCTTTTGGCGTTAGCAAAAAAATATAAACTTCCAATTATCGCTCTGGGTTTAGGTGAAAAAGAAGATGACTTACAAATATTTGAAGCTGAAAAATTTGCAGAAGCTTTTACTCAAGTTAGTTAATTAAATTACTTGATATAAGTGGTTTATAAAAACTACACTTATAATTATCTTTAAATTTAAAATGACCACAGTTTTTTGCAAAAGAAGATATAATAAAATCTAATTTTCCAGTAGTTGGGTATAGTTCCAATTTTCTTTCAATAATATCAAATTTGAAATTTGCATTTAAACTTTTTACAGCACTAATCATAATTAAAGTTTTATTATCTTTTAAAAGATAATAAGCAAAATCATCTGGAAATACTGGAAAATCGTATTCCTCAAGATAATACTTCGCATGTGATGGAAACCAGTCGTAAGATATTAATGAAGATGAGGTTTTGGTTTTATAATCATAAATGTAAAGATCTTTTGGATAATCATTAATATAATTTTCATTCTCACCTCTGGCTAAAATTGAATTTTCTCTACTCTTAAAATATAAAGCAAAATCTTTATTATGAGAATTCATTTGATCTATATGAAAGAGATTGTCAGGAGAAAAATCATTATCTTTAGCAATAGCAATTTTATTTATAGAAATAATAAAGAAGATTAATAAAAATATTTTACTCACATTAAAAAATTAGAGGACAATATTGAATTTAATTTGGTTAGAATGTGGCTTAATTTAAACTTTTGAGAAATGATTTAAGTGCTAATATTAACTTTTCATCAAATTCCATCATATGATTGTCATACTTAGTAAAGTATGAATATTTAGGTTCGTTTGCCATTTCAAAAATTTTTTTACCCATTGAGAATGGGACTATTTGATCTATTTCACCATGCATAACCATAATTGGGGAAATTATATTCTTAATTTTTTTATTATTTTCGAACTTATCTTTAAGTAATAAATTAACTGGGATGTAAGGATAAAATGTTTTGGCAGCTTCTACCATAGAAGTAAATGGCGTTTCTAAAATTATACCAGCGTAATTCTTGTTTTGAGCTAAGTGTGTGACCACACCAGTTCCTAAAGATTCTCCATATAAAATAATATTTTTTTCGTTTAATCCTTTTTTAGCTAACCAGTTAATTGCACTTTTACCATCTTTATAAAGACCTTTTTCGGTTGGTTTACCACTGTTTCCGCTAAATCCACGCCAGGCTATTATTAAAAAGTTAATATTCATATCTTGAAAATGGTTAAGTTTATGGATTCTATTTTCTAAAGATCCCGCATTACCATGAAAGTAAACAAGAGTTTTGTAATCCTTAAGATTTTTTTCATGATACCATCCAAGTAATTCAATATTATCCGAAGTTTGTATTTTAACTTTTTTTATATCAACCGAAATTTTATCCCCTGAATAATTATTTTCATTTGGATGATAAAGTAAATTTCGTTGATAAAAGTATAAAAATACTAAAACAAATAAATACAAAAAAAAGATAATTGATACTAATTGCAATATATTCTTCCTAAAGTCTTTGAACATTTTTTTTCTTTGCCAAGTATACGCCAATAAATACTAAAATTGTTCCTATCAAATGGTAATTTTCTAACTTTTCCTCAAAGAGAAAGTAGCCATAAATTGCACCATAAATGGTAAAAATATATAAAGTAAATCCAGTAAGAGATGCACCAAGCTTTTTTTGGGCCATCGTATAAAGAGTAAAAGCAATAATTCCTGGAGAAATCGCAGCAAAAATTACCCACATAAAAAATTCTTCACTAAATACAGTTTTTTCAAAAAAAATTTCCTCTCCAACATAAAATGGCAACAAACTAACTGCACCAAAAAATGCGATTAGTGTGAACCTTTGAAAAATCTCAAGTTTTGTTTTCCAGTAAAATAAATAAATTGAGTATAGTGCCCATCCAATAGCAGCAGCTAACATCCAAAGATCACCAATAGTAAAATTAAGATTAATTAATAAATAAAAATCACCCTTAATAATAATTGCAAAGACTCCAATCAAACAAGTAATAAGCCCAATAACTTTAGTGGGATTGATTTTTTCATTAAAGAAAAAACTAGAAATCAAAATTATAAATATTGGAGAGGACGTATATATAATCCCCATATTAGTAACTGTGGTTGTTTGGCCTGCTAAAAAAGGAAAAGCACCACAAACACCACAACCTGTAGCACCTAAGAAAAAAAGTTTTTTAAATTCCTTTTTCATGATTTTATAATTTTTTTTTAACGACATATAAGTAAAAGGTAACAAAATTAAAAAAACTAATGTCCATCTCCAAAATGCTAGGGAAATTGGCGGAACATATTCAACACCACCTCGAGCCACAACAAGATTTGATGCCATAAAAATGGGTTGAATTAATAAAAGTGAAAGTGCAAAAAGATTTTTAGTTTTTGTGCTCAATGATTAAATTGTAAATTATTTATTTTTTATCAAAGAAAGCTTCATAAACCATCATAAAGATTGCAATACCCATCAAAACATAAACTGGTAGTACATCAAAAAAACCTATCATTGATGATCTGGTTAAAGTTGTGGCAAGACCAACTAAAAAAGCTATGGCAAGTAAAGAACCTAAAAGCGTTGTAAACTTTTGCATTTAATTATTACATTCCTTTTCTAACCAATTAGCAACCCCTAAAAATCTATGATCATCATAACGATCTCCTATTAGCTGAACTCCTAATGGTAAATTATTTTCACCCTCAAGCAATGGAAGAGAAATACAAGGTGTTCCTAGATAAGACCATACTTTGTTAAATTCTGCGGTTCCAGTGCTCTTCAAGCCTTTGGGTGCTACGCCTGGACTAGAAGGTGACAACACACCATGGTAATCCTCAAAGACTTCTTGATAAGACTCATAACTTCTTTTTTTAAAATCAATTGCTTCAGCATACTCTTTGGCTGAATGTTTGTTACCTTTAGCAATAGCTGCTTGCATATACTTTGATAGTTTGGTTTTATATTTTTTATAATACATGCCAAAATTATTAGCCAAATCTGTTTCATGAATAATTTGGTGATATTTATGAATATCTTTAAAATATGACGGGGTATCAAACACCTCGATATTTTTAAATGACTTAATAAAATACTCAAAAGACTCTCTAGATTTTTTATCAATTATTTTCCAATAATCTGATTTATAAAAAATAAACTTTGGATCGTATACCGGTCCTTTTTTTGTTTCTTCTAAAATATTTTCAGCTGAGTAATAAATAGTTGCGGGATCATGATGATCTTTTTTAATTAAAACTTTTGCTAATAATGCAACATCTTGAACTGTTCTCCCAAAAATACCAATATGGTCTAGTACATAAGATGTCCTTAAAACACCATTTCTCGAAATCAAACCATAACTAGGTTTATAACCAACAACTCCACAATAAGAAGCTGGTCGGATGACTGATCCTCCTGTTTGAGATCCAATTGAAAGTGGTGTCATTAATGATGCAACTGATGCTGCCGATCCACTTGAGGAGCCCCCTGGTGTACGCGAATAATCGTGAGGATTAGTAGTTTTTGGTGGACCAAGATATGCTAGTTCAGAAGTGCTTGTTTTGCCCATTATAATCGCTCCAGCTGTGTGTAAAAGTTCAACTATTTCAGCATTTTGTGAATAAGATTTACCTTTTCTGATTACTGTTCCACATTCAGTTGGCATGTCTACTGTTCCAATAATATCTTTTATAGCAACAGGCACTCCATGTAATAAGCCAACTGGTTTGCCTGATCTTCTGTGCTCATCTGCATCTGCAGCTTTTTCTAATAAGATCTTTTTATCAAAGTGAGCCCATGCTTTAATATCTTTTTCAAATTTATTAATTCTTTCAATATATTTTTCACAGACTTCAACAGATGTTATTTGACCATTTTTAATTTTTGAGGCCATTTCCTCAACGCTAAGTGAAAATATATCAATCATTATTTAATCAGCAAACAATACGTCTGGTAACCATAGTGCAATTCCAGGGAACATATACATTAAAAACATTCCAAATATAACTATACCTAAGAATGGCATGATCCCTTTAAATATTTCTAATAATTCAACATTAGCTTTTTGAACTCCCTTTAAATAATAGGCCGACATTGCCATCGGTGGTGTTAAAAAAGACGTTTGTAAATTCAAAGCAATCAACATTGCAAAGAAATATGGATTTACATCAAAAACTTCTAAAAGAGGCAAAAATATTGGCACAAATATAATCAAAATTTCTGTCCACTCTAAAGGCCATCCTAAAAGAAAAATTATTATTTGTGTAATAACTAAAAATTGCCATGTAGTAATATTTATTGATGTAAAGAAATGTTCAAATACTTCATGCCCTCCTAAATAAGAAAAGACAGACGAAAAAGTCCAAGAACCTATAAACAACCACATAATCATAGCAGTGGTTTTTGCTGTTAAAAAAACTGACTCTTTAAAATTTTGCCATTTAAGTGTTTTATAAAACCAAGATAAAAGTATTGCACCAAATGCTCCTGCTGCAGCTGCTTCTGCTGGAGTTGCTATACCTGCTAAAATTGTTCCTAAAACCAACATAATCAAACCAAATAAAGGAACAAAAGAAATCAATACCTCTTTTAAAATTTCTGCTCTGGGTGGAATGTCTTCAGCTGGGGGCCTCGGTGCTATTGACGGATTTAGCCAAGCTCTAGTTACTGCATATGCAATGTATAGTCCTGCTAACATTAATCCCGGAAAAATTGCAGCTGCAAATAATCTTAACGGCGATAATTGTGCAATTACAGAGTAAACAATTAACATGATACTTGGTGGAATTAGAATTCCTAAACAACCACCAGCACAAATTATTCCTGATGCAAATTTTTTATCATATCCTGCTTTAACCATTGCTGGCCAAGCAAGTAATCCCATTAAAGTTACAACTGCTCCTATAATTCCTGTTGCAGTAGAAAATAAAGTACAAGTTATTAATGCTGCTACTGCCATAGAGGCTGGCAATCTATGTGCTGCTAATCTAATTGCAAAAAATAATTTGGCTACAATTCCAGCTCTTTCAACTAAATATCCCATGAATAAAAAAAGTGGTACTGCTGTGAGTACGTTATTATCCATGACTGTATAGGTGTTTTTTACGAACAATGAAAATATTCTATTGTCAAATAAATGATCCATCAAAACTGGATCATAGTAAGCATAATAACCAAAGCCTATTCCCATTGCCATTAAAGTGAATGCAATTGGGAATCCTAATAAGACTGCAAATAAGAACACACCCATCATTAAAATT
Source organism: uncultured Pelagibacteraceae bacterium (assembly GCA_902573585.1). Lineage (GTDB taxonomy): Bacteria > Pseudomonadota > Alphaproteobacteria > Pelagibacterales > Pelagibacteraceae > Pelagibacter. Next base: position 17,350 of record CACGKH010000002.1, on the reverse strand, counting down.
GCTACTTCTGGGTTGGTAAGACTAAACAGCATTTTCTTTATCTTCCTCTTGTGATGTTCTCATTAAAATTTTTTCTGTTTCTTCTGCTACAACCATCCTTGCAGGCCAATGACCAGATTGAATACATAGTATTGATCTAAATACTTCACTAATTCCCTGGATTATCAAAAGAATACCTGCTGCTGGTATCATAGATTTTACCATGTAGATTTGAATTTGGGCAGGGCTACTCCAGCTTGTTTCTTTTATCTTCCAAGCTTGTGCAGCATATTCATAACCATAAAAAGCTAAAGCAATAACTCCAGGGAAAAAGAAAATAAAATAGAGAACTAGATCTATCCAGGCCTGAGTTTTTTGGCTGAATAATCTGTAGATAACATCACCTCTTACATGTGCCTCTGTTGCCAAACAGTAAGCCCCCGACATCATTAATATGGCACCATACATCTGCATACTGAAATCAAAATTCCATAAAGTTGGTGCATTAAAAGCATACGCCATAACAACTTCATAAACTGTACCTCCCATTAAAATAACGATACACCATGAAAAAGCTTTTCCCATTGAGGTGCTTAGAGTGTCTGCAAATCTAATGAAAGATTTCATCATATTTTAAGGGTATATTATATCTAGTAAAAAAAAAAGGGGGTTTTTAAACCCCCTCTTTTCAAATTTTAAAAAGTTAATTAAATTTTAACTTTTGCTATTGGACCAAACTCATTTTCATAAGCTAATTTGTAGTTCGGTTGATTCATCAACAGATACTTCATTGTTCTCTTAGCGTATGCTTTTTGAGATGCGATAATTTTCTTGAAGAAAGGATCTTTCTTAGAAAAATCACCAACAATTTTATCCCAGCCTTTTAGCTGTTCAGCTAAAATTGCATCAGATGTTTGGTACACGTTAACCTTATGCTCATTCATTAACTTGGCTAGATCTTGTGAGTATCTAACTAAAGCTTTAAAGTAGTTATCTGAGTTTGCAGCATAAGCAGCATTTTTCAAGATAGCTTGGTGAGCAGGTGAAAGGCTATTGTATCTTTTTTTGTTCACCGGTATCTCAAACATTTCTTGAGACTGGTGGAAACTACCTAAATGATAGTGTTTAGATACGTCTTGCATTCCAAACTGTGAGTCTGATGTAGGGTTGTTAAATTCAGCAGCATCAATCAAACCAGTTTTCATTGCTGGTTGAATTTCACCACCTGGTAACTGTCTTACGACCATTCCCATAGCAGTTAAAACGTTAGTCGCTAAACCAACTGTTCTATACTTCATTCCTTTAACATCAGATACTTTTGTAACGTTCTTTTTGAACCAACCAAATGGTTGTGCTGGCATAGGCATATGAAAGAATCCGATATAATCAAATCCAACTGAAGCTACTGCTTCTTCATATAATTTTCTTCCTCCACCATACTCCATCCATCCCATAACTTCTTGAGATGACATTCCGTATGAAGGACCAGTTCCAAAAAGTGAAGCTGCAGGATTTTTACCATACCAATATGCTGTCACCCAATGACCCATATCAAGGTTTCCATCACTTACTGCTGCTCCGATTTCTGAAGTTTTTACGACTGAACCAACTGGTTGAAGATCTATTTTTAAAGATCCTCCAGACATGTCGCTAACCATTTTTGCGTAGTCTCCTGCCATTTCAAAAAAGATATTAGCGCCTGAAGGCCAAGCAGCTTGCATCTTTAATGTTACGTGACCGTCTGCTCTTGCAATGTTTGGCATTGCAACAGTAGCTGCAGCAACAGCTCCTGCTTTAGCAGCAGTTTTAAAGAACTTACGTCTTGAAGATGTTTTTATCTTCAATGATTTATTTTCTTTTGTCATTATTACTCCTATTAAAGTTAATTAACTGGAATAATTTAAACATAGATTTTGATTAGAGTCTTTCTAAAAAAAGGTGACGATGTCGCATAATTTAAATTAATTTCAATCTCAAGTAGAATTAATTTACTTTATTATTACATTTACCGGTTTTAAAAAATTCATCAATATTATCAATCGCTAAGTTTGCCATCGCTATTCTAGTATCCTTAGTTGCGCTTCCTAAATGAGGTAAAATAAAAGCTGTTTTTATTTTTAGGTACCCTGGATTTAAGTTCGGTTCATTTTTGTAAACATCTAATCCAACAGCATAAATTTTCCTTCTTATTAAAGCATCAATTAAAGCTTCATCTTCAACTATATCACCTCTTGCCACATTTGTGATTATTGCTCCTTTTGGAAAATACTCGACTGTTTCTTTGTTAATCATATTTTCAGTTTCTTTTGTTGCTGGACAACAAATTGACAATACATCTGAAACAGAAAAAAGGCTTTTGATATTGTCATGATAAATTGCACCATCTTCCTTATCATTATTTAATTTAGATCGATTATGGTAGTGAATTATCATTCCTAAAGATTTAGCAATCTTCGCAATTTTTTGCCCAATCCTACCCATTCCTAAAATACCCAATCTTGTTCCTGTTAATTGTTTGCCTATTAAATAATCTGCTGACCACTTCCATCCACCTTCTCTTGCAGCCTCTATGCCTTCTGCTGCTCTTCTACATGCCCCTAAGATTAATAAAATTCCAATTTCTGCAGTCGCATCTGATAAAACTTCAGGAGTGTTTGTAACTACAATGCCCCTTTTCTTAGCTGCCTCCAAATCTATGTTACCAAAACCAACTGCAAAGTTAGAGATAATCTTAATTGTATCTGGCAATTCATTAATTGTTTCCTTATCCATTTTGTCCGTAAGTGACGTTAATATTCCATCACATCCATTACTCATTTCTATTACTTTAGACTGAGAATATAATTCATCGTTAGTATTAAATATTGGTTCAAAAGTTTTTGAAGCCTTATCTTCGCTATCTTTAATTAGTTTTCTTGTAATCAAAATTTTTTTCATAAAATATTTTTTAGATTATCAGTTTAGATCGAATATCTTACCAGGATTCATTATATTGTTTGGATCTAAGGTTTTTTTAATTGATTTCATTACTGGAATATTATCAGGATGTTGTTCTAGTAAATATTCTTTTTTATGAAGTCCTACACCGTGTTCACCAGTAATAGTTCCATTAAGTTCTAGTGCTTTTCTTATTAATGTATCATTAAAGGCTCTAATTTTTTTGTAACTTTCTTTATTTTCTGGATCAAAAGGTAAAATTACATGAAAATTCCCGTCACCCATGTGACCTACCATCGGAGCTCTAACTCCAAATTTTTTTGCTTGTTCTTCAGCAAAGTTTACGCACTCTGTTATCTTTGAGATAGGAACACATACGTCAGTTGAATAAACTCTACCGTTATTAATTAGAGCTTTAACAGAATAATACACATCCCACCTTGCCTTCCAAATTTTATTCCTCTCCTCTAAATCTTTTGCCCATTTAAATGAGCTACCACTATTTTCTTTTGATATTTCCTCTACAATTTTTATATTTTCATTATTAGAAATCTCAGATCCATGAAATTCAAAAAATAAAGTCGGTACTGCCTCAATATCTTTTAGTTTAGAATAATTTATGCTTATCCCCATTTGATCTTTATTAAGCATTTCAATTCTTGCTATTGGAACACCATATTGAATAACCTGTTGGGCTGTTTGAACTGCACTTTCAAGATTAGGAAAGTGACATACAGCGCTCATTATACTTTCAGGTATAGGGGATAATCTTAGATGAACCTCAGTTATGATACCCAGGGTTCCCTCTGAACCAATAAATAAATTTGTTAAATTGTAACCTGCAGAAGTTTTTTTAGTTCTTCCGCCTGTTTTAATTATATCACCGTTTGGTAAAACTACTGTTAGACCAGAGATAACTGTTTTCATAGTCCCATATTTCACAGCCATTGTTCCTGATGCCGAGGTTGAGGCCATACCTCCTAATGCAGCATTTGCTCCAGGATCTATAGGAAAAAAAACGCCATCTTCTCTTAAATACTCATTTAATTGTTCTTTTGTGACACAAGCCTGAACTCGACAATCAAAATCTTCAACATTCACACTTAAAATTTTATTCATCTTTTCTAGGCAAATAGTTATACCTTTTTCATTACCTACTACGTTACCTTCTAAAGACGTGCCAGTTCCAAATGGCACAACTGGAGTCTTATGTTCATTACATAATCTTAATATTTTTGAAACCTCTTCATTTGTCTCTGGAAAAACTACTGCCTTAGACAAGACTGGATCATATGTATCCTCTCCTCTTGCATAATTAGCTCTTGCGGACTCTGATGTTGAAAACCTTCCATTAAAGATTTTTTTTAGCTCAGCTTGGACTTGGTCATTCATTGTAAGAATAATAATAAAAATTTAGGTAAAAATACAGCTTATTTAGTTAGCATTTTCTTGATGTTTTCTAATGCTTGAGAAATATTGTCTCTAGATGCAGCAAAACTAAATCTAACATAATCATTACAAGTTTTGCCAAAAGCAGTACCGGGAACTATTGCAACTCCTGCTTCGTGCATAGCTTTTTTACAAAATTCAGAGCCATTCATTCCAGTTCCAATAACTTTTGGAAAAGCATAAAAAGCACCACCAGGTAAACTACATTCAACACCTGGTAAATCATTTAAACCTTGATGAATTAAATTTCTTCTGGCCGTAAACTTTTCCATCATTTCATGTATTGAGTCATCTGGACCATCTAAGGCTGCTATTCCCGCAAACTGAGCAGCGGCATTAACGCATGATACGCTATTAATCAAAAGCTTGTTCACGTGTGGCACTAATTCTTTGGGCCAAAAACTCCAACCCAATCTCCATCCAGTCATAGAATATGCTTTACTCCACCCCTCCAATACAATTAGTCTCTCTCTCAGTTCTGGATAATTAAAAAAAGATGGCATCTCTTTATTATCAAAAATTTGTCTACTGTAGATTTCATCACTCAAAATAGTTACATGTGGATGTTTTTTTAAACCTTCGGCTAATACATCTATATCCGATTTTTCCACAAAACTTCCTGTAGGATTATTTGGATTAATTAATATTAATAATCTTGTTTTATCAGTAATTAGCGACAATATTTTTTCAGGATTAAATTTTAAATCTTTATCTTCTGTCAAATCATAAGGTACAGAAGTTGAGCCTGTATAGTTAATCATTGATTCATAAATTGGAAAAGCTGGTGTTGGATGAATAATTTCTGCACCCGGCTCCCCAAAACATTGAATTGCATAACTCATCGTTGGTTTACCACCTGGCATAATTAAAATTCTTTCAGCATCTGCATCAGTATTATATCTTTTCTTTATCCATCTCGTAACAGCTTGTCTGCACTCTAAAATTCCATTAGATAAAACATAACCATGATGTCCATCGTCTAACGCTTTTTTTGCAGCTTCAACAACATGTTTTGGTGTTTTAAAATCTGGCTGACCTAAACCTAAATGTATCATTGGATTTCCTTTAGCTTCTAAAGCTTTTGCTTCCGCTAAAACAGAAAAAGCTGATTCTGTGCCTAAATTATTCAAATTCTTTGCTAGCTTCATTATTATGTTTCCTAATTTTAAAATTTATTTCTATAAATTAATTTCGAACTATTCAACTCTTTTAAATTTTTACAGCCCATTAATACCATATTTCTATTAATCTCATCGTGCATATTTTTTAACAAATGTTCAACACCTTGTTGGCCTCCTGCGGCCAAAGAGAACAAGAACATTTTACCAAAGCTACAGGCTTTTGCTCCCGCGGCTAACGCTTTTAAAACATGCGATCCCCTTCTTACTCCTCCATCTAATATAATTTCTAGCTTATCTCCTACTGCATCTGAAATAGCTTTTACTTGATCAAAAGGTGATCGTGAGCCATCAAGTTGACGGCCACCATGATTTGATATCATAATTGCTGTACAGCCAATATCTATTGCTTTTTTTGCGTCTTCAACTGACATCACGCCCTTAAGAGCAAAAGGCCCATTCCATTTTTTTGCACAATATTCGGCATCTTTCCAGTTCATGGCTGGATCATATTGTTCGTTAATATATTCAATTACTGATTTGGCAATATTTGTGCCTTTATCAGTTTTCTTTTTGACATTAGATAGCTCAAACTTTTTACCAGTTAAATAATTAAAAACCCACCCAGGTCGTAATGCAAAACTCATCAAACTTTGAAGCGTAAGTTTTGGTGGTGTGGTAAATCCTGTTCTATGATCTTTTTCTCTATTTCCCGCAACCAAAGTGTCAACTGTTAAACACATTGCATCAAAACCAGATCTTCTAGATCTATCAATTAAATCATCTGAAATTGATCTATCTTTATGAACATAAAGTTGAAATAATTTTGGACCACTTGAAATATTTGATACTTCTTCAATAGTATTATTACCCATAGATGACATACTATAAAAAGTGTTAAATTTTTCTGCAGCTCGCGCTGATGCTTTGTCTCCATCTGGATGATATAATCTCTGCATTGCGGCAGGGGAAAGAAAAACTGGCATATCAATCTTTCGACCAAATAAAGTTGTTGATAAATCTGGCTTACCAACATTAGCCAATATATTTGGAACTAGATCACAATCGTTAAATGAATCTGTATTTCTTTTTAAAGTTGTCTCATCATCTGCTCCACCATCGATATAATGAAATATTGGTGAAGGTAATTTTTTTTTTGCTAATTTTCTAAAGTCTTCAAAATTATAGCAATTTTTTAAATTCATTATCTTCTGAATCTTAAATTATTTCTATTGAGATCACCTATCTTAGTACACCCCATTAATTTCATATCTCTAACCAATTCAGCTTTATATTTCTCTATTGCTCTTTCTACACCTGCTTGACCTCCAGCGGCTAAAGCATAAAGATATAATCTTCCACCTGAACAAGCTTTAGCACCTAATGATAAAGCCTTAAGCATATGGGTTCCTCTATGTATTCCGCCTTCACAAATAACATCTAACTTATCACCCACAGCATCAACAATTTCTGCGAGTTGATCAAATGGTGATCTTGATCCATCCAATTGTCTACCACCATGATTTGAAACCATTATCCCTGTACATCCAATATCAACTGCTTTTTTAGCATCCTCAACACTCATCACACCCTTTAGAGCAAAATGACCACCCCATTGGGAACAAAGTTTTTCAGCATCTTTCCAATTCATAGATTGATCCAGCATTGTAGAGAAATAGTTTCCTATTGAAGTGTTAGTATCAGTTCCTTCTTTTACAAAATCTTGTAGATGAGGTAATTCAAATTTACCTTTTGTTAGGTAATTTATTCCCCACATTGGTTTTGTGGCAAAACTAAATAAACTTGACAATGTAAGTTTAGGAGGAGATGTAAAGCCTGTCCTTAAGTCTCTCTCTCGATTTCCTCCAGTAATAGTATCAACAGTTAAAGCCATAACATCAAACTTAGCTGCTTTTGCTCTCTCTAAGCAAGAATCATTAAGGCCTCTATCTTTATGAAAATAAAACTGAAACATTTTTGGAGTATCGATCATTGAAGATATCTCTTCCACACTTACAGTTGCTAAAGCTGAAACACCAAACATGGTATTAAATTTTTGTGCAGCTTTTCCAACTGCCCTCTCACCATCATAATGGAAAAGACGCTGTAATGCAGTGGGGGCAAGATAAAAAGGAAGATCAAGTTTTTTTCCAAAAATTGTAGTTGATAAATCGACATTTTCAACTCCCCTTAAAACGTTTGGAACTAAATCAACATCATCAAAAGCACTTGTGTTTCTAGAGTAGGTTATCTCATCATCAGCAGCACCATCAATATAGTGAAAAATTGGTGATGGTAATTTTTTTTTAGCTAATTTTCTAAAATCACTAAAATTGTGACAATCTTTTAAATTCATTTAAGTAATGTTAAAATTTTTTAAGAAAATTAAACATATAACTATTTGCCCCAGGATTCTTACTTCCCAAACTTGCATTTGATAAATGGTTATATGAAAAACCAAATTGACTTTCTTTTGGTAATTCTAGTGATAATTGAACTTCACTTTTAAATTCTAAAGCGTGCCCAAGATCTTTACCGTCACCTTGATTATAATAACCAGGAGTAAAACTGGGGGTTAAATTTAAACTCCCAATTTTATAATGTGCTTGTACACCTGTATAAAAATATGATGCATTATCAGCTGTTATCATCGCTCCAGTTATAGGTGATAAATTTCCTAAGAAAGTATCTCGATTTAAATTCTCATTTTGATGTTGAAAACCTATCAAAGTTGATCTTTTACCATCATCACTAAAATCAAACATTCCTGTATAAACATTAAATTCTGTATTATTATTTTTTTTCTCTTTTAACTCTTCTGCATGTACAGAAAAGCCAAGTAAAAAACTAACCAAAATTATTAATAATTTTTTTAAATTCATTATAATTATATTCTTATTTTCCCTTTATAATAAATAATTTAAATATAATTGCACCTCCTATAATAAACATCAATATTGGTAATATCCAAAGAAAATAAGTATTTTTGATAAATTCTGGATCATATAATATCCATTGACCATATTTTTCTTTAAAATAATCGTAAATTTGTTTTTCAGTAAATCCTTCATTAAGTTTTTTTTTAACTAAAACTTTCATACTATTTGCAAACTCAGAGTCTGAATCATAAACAGATTGTCCTTGGCAAATTAAGCAACGCAAATTTTTTGTAATTTTAATTTGTAAATCTTTTTCTTGAGCGTGAGATGAATTGAAATTAAATATTATAAAAAAGAATGTTAGATATCTTAAATATTTCATTGGATTATTTTTTTTATTTCTAGTAACGAATTTTCATCTAGTGGTCCAACAATTTTTTTTATGATCTTTTTATTATAAATTAAGAAAGATTCAGGTACACCAATAGCTCCCCATTCTATTGCTATTGTTCCATCTATATCAGAAATGATAAGTTTAAATGGATTATTAAATTCTTTTAAAAACTTTTTTGCATTTTGATTTTTATCTTTGTAATTAAGACCAATAATTTCTATATTTTCTTGACTACCTAAATTCATTAAAAATTGATGTTCTTCTCTGCATGGAATACACCAGGAAGACCATATATTCATAAAATAAAATTTATTATTTTTGAAAATTTCTTCAGACAAAATTTCTTTATCGGTATCAAACAATGTCGCATTAAAAGTTGGAACATCTATTTCAATATTGTTTTTTGGTATATAAATATTTGAATTTTGTAGCCCTTTATAAAAAATTAAAAATATAATACAAAAAATGATTATTAAAGCAGAAGGAATTAATTTAGTTTTCATATTTTTTTTTAAATAAACTTTTTAAACCTCCAAAACTTATTAATAGTACAGAAAGCCATATCCAGATCATAAAAGGTTTGATTTGATATCTAATATTAAAATAATTTTGATTCTGGACTAAATTCATTGTTATAAAACTATCCTTTAACAGATTTGTTTTGATATCTGCTTCACTAGTTACAATGTTTGGTTGGTTATATATTCTTAGTTCGGGTCTTAAGGTTTCAACGTCACCATTCAAAAATTCTATATTAAACTTCCCAATAATAACCTCAAAATTTTGTTCTTTTTTTTGCTTTATGTTTTCAAAACTTATCTTAAATTTTTCAGTCTCATAGGTATCACCAACTTTTAAATTAGCAATTATTTCAGATGAAAAAATATTATTAAGCAAAATACTCAAAATTAACAAACTAAAGCCAAAGTGAGCAACATTTTGTGCTAAGTTTTTTAATTTACTAATAAAGAAATCTCTTAAAGTAGAAAAAAATAAGTAAAATACCGAAGTCATTAAAATTGTATTAACAAGAAAATTTACATTAAATTTTTTTACAATTAATGCAGAAATAAAAAAAGAAATTATTAAAAAAAATAGTAAATTAAATTTATTTTTTAAGTCTGATTTTATCCACTTTAGTTTTGGACCAATTGCCATTGCGAATAAGAATGGGACTAAAAAAGGAATTATTAATTTATTATAAAAAGGCGGCCCCACAGAAATTTTTTCTGAAGTAATAACTTCTAAAAATATTGGATACACTGTTCCAACCAAAACAACAGTTAAAAAATACATCATAAACCAGTTGTTAATTAAAATTGACGTTTCTTTACTAAGCCAAAAAAAATTATAAGTATTTTCATTTTTAGCTTTAAAGAAAAATAAAAATACAAAAAGTGAAAGAAAGATTAAACAAAAAAGAAATATTAAAATAAATAGTCCTCTATCTGGATCATTTGCAAAAGTATGAACCGAGTTTAAAATACCTGACCTAACTAAAAAAGTTCCACTCATGCTTAGGGTGAATGTCGATATTGATAAAATAACTATCCAAGAGGTTAAGGCTAACCTTTTTTCCAAAACTAAAATGCAGTGAAAAAGAGTTGTTAATGCTAACCAAGGCATCAAAGAAACATTTTCAACAGGGTCCCAAAACCAAAAACCACCCCATCCCAATTCATAATAAGCCCAAATAGAACCCAATAAAATTCCCAAAGTTAAAAAAATCCAAGATATTAAAATCCATTGTTTAATATGTTTTGCCCATTCTTTTGAAATATAATTAGTTGATGTAGCTGCAAGTGTTGAAGAAAAAATTATTGAAGAACCAACATAACCTAAATACAAAATTGGAGGATGAATAGCTAAGGCTGGGTCTTGTAGAATAGGATTTAGTCCTAAACCTTCGTTTGGAACTGGAAAGATATAATCAAAAGGATTTGAAGTTTTTATTATGAAAATAAAAAAACCAATAATTATTATTTGCTGAAATAATAATGTTAAAATTCTATATTGTTTAGTTTGATTTTTTGATTTTAATAAAAATAAAAAAATAAACAAAGTTAAAACTACTAACCAAAGCAATAAGCTTCCCTCATGATTGCCCCACGTGCCAGATATTTTATAAAAAAGAGGTATAGTCGTATGAGAGTGATTAAAAACAGTCGCATTACTGAAATCTGAATTAATAAACGATATCACCAGACCAAAAAAACTAATAATAACAAATAAAAATTGCAAAAAAGTTAAGGAAATTAAATTATTATTAAAAACATTAGTATTTCTTAAATTTTTAATTGAGAATAAAATTATCAAAAATGAAAAAAAAAGACCAAAAACTAAAGAGTAAAATCCAATTAAACTAGCCAAAATTATTTCTCCTCTAATGCAGCTTTTACTTCTGGCGGCATATAATTTTCGTCGTGCTTAGCTAAAATTTTCGTAGCTAAAAAGAAATTTTTGTCTTTTAAATATCCTTCAGCAACAACACCTTTTCCTTCACTGAAAAGATTTGGGATAGCACCAGAATAAGTTACATTAATTTCGTTCTTTAGATCGGTAATAATAAATTTAACTTCTTTTTCATTAACAGATACAGAGTTAGTTTTTACCATCCCACCTACTCTAATTTTCTTTTTATCTATTTCTGATAAAGTCTTGATTTCTGTTGGAGATTGAAAATAAACTACATTTTCCTCAAGTGATTTTAAAATAAGAAAAACAGATAAAATTAAAATAAATAAGATCAATAATACAAAAAAAAATCTTAATTTAACTTTTTTCCCATACATGGTCTAAAAGTTAAATGCTTGAGATGTTGGATAAAATTTCTTTATTAATACTTTGAGATTTTGCAAATGCTGCTCTTTCAGAGTTTAAAGTTCCAAATTTAGCAATAAATTTATTTTTTTCCTTAGTGTATTGAATTTTTATAATAACATACAAAGAAATAAAGCTCAAAAGAGTGAATGCAAAAGCAGACCAAACGTAAATTCCGTATCCGTTCATTAGCAGTATATCGTAAATCATAATCTATCTAGACCTTTGTTTTTAATCTTTATCAGTTCTGTATTATATTTCATTAAAAAAATTAATATAGAAAATAGAGCAAATGCCGCAGTCATTATTAATAAAGGATACATCATTGAAATATGTATTGATGATTTTGATAAGATATTAATTGAGGCTGGTTGATGCAAGGTGTTCCACCAATCAACTGAATATTTAATTATTGGAACATTAATTATTCCAAATATTGTTATTATTGATGTTGCTTTGAATACTTTATCGTTATCTTCATAAATTCTCCAAGCAACAAGATACATAATATAAAATAAAACTAAAATTAACATAGATGTGATTCTTGCATCCCAAGCCCACCATGTTCCCCAAGTTGGTTTTCCCCAAATTGATCCAGTAACTAAAGCAATAATATTAAATACTAATCCCGATGGCGCTAAACTTTTTGAAATTAAAAAAAAATTTCTTATTTTAAAAATATATCCAATTACAGATAAAAATGTAATAGCAGAAAAAATTCCAAGAGAAATCCAAGCTGCGGGCACATGCACATACATAATTCTCACTGAATGACTTTGTTTATAATCCTCTGGAGAAAGTATTAGTGCCTCGGTTAATCCAATTGATAAAATAATTATGAATAGCATTAAGACATACTTAGGAGCCTTAGATGTTACAGAATAAATTTTATTAGGTTCAAAATATTTAAACATAAGAAATTAATTATAATTTATATACGAGTTTTTATTATGAAATAATTATCTGATCAAGAATGCAGAGGGAGATAATAATGAAGGGTACATAAATAACACTCTTGATCAGAATTACTTTTAAATTAGTAAATTGCTGTGTCAAAGATTTGAGCTAATTGTGTTTAAAAAGTGATTTTTTTAGTTTGAAAGCTTAAAATAGCTTGATCCCTTTTTTCCTGAGAAAATTTCTTCAATTAGAGGATGTTTTATAGGCTCATCAGAATCGTCCATTAATAGGTTCTGCTCTGATACATATGCCTCATAAGTAATTTCATCATTCTCAGCTAAGAGATGATAAAATGGTTGATCTTTTCTTGGTCTAACATTTTTTGGTATTGACTGGTACCATTCTTCTGAGTTATTGAATTCAAAATCGACATCATAAATCACACCTCTAAATTCGAAGTGTTTATGTTTTACAATATCGCCTATTGAGAATTTAGCTTTTTGAATTGGCATTGTATTTAGTATGGGTATTTAAAATTAAAAATCAATAAGAAAAATTTATAATTTTTGTATAAATATTATTTATGTTAATATCTTTAAAGTGAATAAATCATTTTTAAAGTTTCTTACTGATTTTGGGCCACTGGTAATTTTTTTTTACTACTATTACGATAGTGGAAAAGATTTAAAAATAGCAATTCCACCATTCATAATTGCGACAATAATAGCATTAGCTGTGGTGTGGTTTTTAGAAAAAAGAATACCAAAAGTTCCTTTATTAAGTGGTGTGCTGATTGTTTTTTTTGGAGGATTAACAATCTATTTTAATAATCCAGTATTTATTTACATAAAACCCACAATTATAAATATATTATTTGGCTTAGCTTTAATATTTGGGAAATATTTTACTAATGAGCCGGTGCTAAAAAAATTAATGGGCAAATCAGTTTCACTTACTAATGAAGGTTGGGAAATATTGAATAAAAGATGGGTGTATTTTTTCTTTGGGCTTGCAATACTGAATGAGTTGGTTTGGCGAACACAATCAGAGGAGTTTTGGGTAAACTTTAAAGTGTGGGGTTTACTTCCTATAACTTTTATTTTTACAGGTTTTCAAATAGGATTAATCAACAAATATAAAACAAATGAATAACAACTTACGATTAGTAGTAAATAATGTTAACGACAAAAAATTAGAAGATAAACATTTTTTTGAAAAAGATGAATTAAAGATTATCTTAGATCTATATGCAAAAATGGTTTCGGAAGGTTCCTGGAAGGATTATGGGCTTAATATTTCAAGTAAACAAGTGGGCTTTAGTGTTTTTAAAAATGCAGCTGAAAATGCACTCTATAAAATATGTAAAAATTTTAAACCAAAAAACAAAAATCTTAAATATTTAATAACTGATACAAATGGAAAAATATTAAAGAATTCGTTTGATCTAAATATCCTTTTAAAAAATACTAATTGGAAAAAACTTCAAAAATAAAATTATCTTCTTTGACCAAAAAGTCTTAGAAGCATAATGAATAAATTAATGAAATCTAGATAAAGAGTTAAAGCACCCATTACTGCTTTCTTGCCCATGATCTCACCAGTATCACTGACTGCATACATGTTTTTTATTTTTTGAGTGTCATACGCAGTTAAACCTACAAAAATCAAAACACCTAAAATTGAAATTACAAAATACATCATCGAAGATTTCATAAAAATATTTACTAGTGAAGCAATAATAATTCCAATTAATCCCATCATTAAGAAAGATCCTAATTTCGTTAAATCTCTTTTAGTCGTATAACCATAAATGCTCATTGCTCCAAAAGTTGCTGAGCAAATGAAGAAGACTCTTGTTACACTCATACCTGTATAAACTAATAAAATTGAAGATAATGATAGGCCCATTAGTGCTGCAAAAACCCAGAAAGTTGTTTGAGCTTTTGATGCACTCATTTTATTAATTCCAAAGCTCATATAAAAAACAATTCCTAGTGGTGCCAACATAACAATCCATTTTAAGCCAGACATATAAATTGCATTTCCCATTTGAGTAAGACCTACAATAGATCCAGCATCATTTGTCACTACTGACATTTTGAATGTTAATAGGGCAACTATGCCTGTTAATAATATTCCCGTTGCCATGTAATTGTAAACTTTTAACATGTAGGCTCTTAAGCCTTCGTCCATAACAACTGCTGATTTTTGTGCCTCAGCGGCTCTTCCTAAAATACCTTTTTTATTAAATTCCATAATGTCTCAAATATATAGTCTTTTACTAATTATTCAAGATGCCTTAAAAGATTATTAAAAAAATTAATTCTACAAAACCCTGATGAACTATAAAAAACTAGGAAATACAGATCTTGATGTAAGCACAATTTGTCTCGGTACAATGACATGGGGTGAACAAAATACTCAATCGGAAGGATTTCAACAAATGAACTATGCTTTAGACCAAGGTGTAAACTTTTGGGATACTGCAGAAATTTATTCTATACCTCCAAGGGAAGAAACATTTGGAAGCACAGAGGAAATAATTGGTAATTGGTTTGAAAAGACCAAAAAAAGAAATGAAGTAATTCTTGCTTCGAAAGTTTGTGGACCTATGAGAGAATATGTCCGAGGTGGCGGTAATCAATTTGGGGAAAAAAATATTACTGAAGCATTAGAAGGAAGTTTAAAAAGATTAAAAACTGATTACATTGATTTATACCAGCTACACTGGCCTGAAAGAAATACAAATTTTTTTGGTAAGTTGGGTTATGAACATGATGGTGATGATGAGTGGACTAAATTTGAGGATATTTTAGAAAATCTAAAAAAATTTATAGAGCAGGGAAAAATAAGGCATATCGGACTATCCAATGAAACTCCATGGGGCTTATCTAAATTTTTAGAAATATCTAAAGATAAAAAACTTCCCAGAATGCTTTCGGTTCAAAATCCATATAATTTGCTCAACAGAACTTATGAAGTAGGCCTTGCAGAAATGTCTGTAAGAGAATATTCAGGGCTTCTAGCTTATTCTCCTCTTGCTTGTGGTTATCTCTCAGGAAAATATAGAAATAATCAATTACCTAAGGGATCCAGAATTGCACTCCACAAAGATTTTTGGACGAGATATAATAAGCCTAATGCGGAAAAAGCAATTGAAGCTTATTACAGAGTAGCTAAAAAGTATAAGTTAGACTTAGCACAGATGTCTTTAAAATTTTTAGAAATTCAACCTTTTGTTACTTCTGTTATCATCGGCGCAACCACGATGGAGCAGTTGAAAACTAATATAGAAAGTGTAAGTATAAATTTAACTGAAGAAATTATAAATGAAATTAATGAAGTACAAAAAATTTATCCTAATCCATGTCCATGATTAAAAAAATTATATTTTTGTCAATTTTTATCTCAATTATCTCTGCCTCAGACACTTATGCAGAAAATTTAAAAAAAGTTGGAAAATTTAAAGATTGGGAAGTGATGGTTATGTCGGAGGCATCTGGTAAAGTATGTTTTGCTCAATCAACACCTGTTTTACAAGCACCAAAGAAAAATAAAAGAGATGCAAGATTGTTTATAACTTTTAGACCAGGTGAAAAAATTTCTAATGAAATAAGTGCTACAGCTGGCTACGAATTTAATAAAAATAATACTGTTTTAGCAACCTCTGGTAACAACAAATTTAAATTTGATATTAAACAGCAAGGATTTGCTTGGATGACTAGTACCAAAAAAGAAAAAATAATGGTCAGAGTTATGAAAAAAGGTTCAAGAATTATGCTAAGTGGCTACAATGAAAAAGGATCTCAAACCATAGATCATTATTCACTTCTTGGTTTTACAAAAGCATACAATACTGCAAAAAAAGCTTGCAGTTAATTAATGAAATCAAAAAAAAGAATTGTTTTAGCTTATTCTGGTGGGTTAGATACCTCAATAATTTTAAAATGGCTCCAAGAAAACTATAATGCTGAAGTAATTTGTTACACAGCAGATATTGGCCAAGAAATTGATCGAAAGAAAATCATATCTAACGCTAAAAAATTTGGAGTAAAAAAAATAATTATAAAAAATCTAAAAGATATTTTTATAAAAGATTATGTTTTTCCGATGATCCGTGGACATGCAATTTATGAAGGTGTTTATCTATTAGGAACTTCTATTGCGAGACCATTAATTGCAAAAGACCAAATAAGAGTTGCAAATAAATTTAAAGCATATGCAGTATCACATGGTGCTACAGGAAAAGGAAATGATCAAGTCAGATTTGAACTTGGATATCATTATTTTGGACCAAAAATTAAAATAATTGCTCCCTGGAGACTTTGGAAACTAAAGTCTAGAACAGATTTAATTAATTATGCAAAAAAAAATGGAATATCAATTCCAAAAGACAAGAAAGGTGCTCCTCCTTTTTCTGTTGATGACAATTTATTTCATACTTCAACTGAGGGTAAAGTTTTAGAAAACCCTAAAAATTCTGCACCAGAGTTTATTTATCAGCGAACTGTTTCTCCAGAGAAAGCTCCCAATAAACCAACTTTTGTATCAATTAATTTTAAAAATGGTGATCCAATTAGTATCAATGGAAAAAAGTTACAACCCGCAAAATTACTTGAAAAACTTAATCAACTTGCTGGAAAAAATGCAATTGGCAGAGTTGATCTAGTAGAAAATAGATTTTTAGGAATTAAATCAAGAGGAGTTTATGAAACTCCAGGAGGAACACTATTGATGTATGCTCATAGAGCAATGGAGTCTGTTACACTAGACAAAGAAACAATGCATAAAAAAGATAATATAATGTCAAGATATGCTGAGCTGATTTATAATGGTTATTGGTATTCAAAAGAAAGATTTAAGTTACAGAAAAT
>CACGKH010000001.1 GCA_902573585.1 uncultured Pelagibacteraceae bacterium | reverse complement strand
TCTACAAAACTTTTTAAATTTTTTTCTATCTTAAAAATATTTTTTTCAAGAAAATTCTTCAATAAATCAAAATTAATTTCATTACTTAAATTCTCAATAATTATTTCTTCATAGAAAATATTAGATTTACTTTGTTGATTATAACATGAAATTACAAATTTCTGAGGACTTAAAAATAAATAAGTTTCAAAATTAATATCACTATTCATTTATTATAACCTGATTCTTTTGACGTAAATCAATCTTATATATTTTCTTTTGTGGGTTATTATCTAAAAAATTAGAAACCATCTTAAGAGATTTTTCAATGTCTTTTATTGGTAACTTTATTAAAAGCCCTGAATTAGTTTCAATATCCCATCTGTTTGATTTATAAAAAAATAAATTCTTAATTTCTTTATATTCAAACTTTGATTGATCTATTGCTTTTTTTAATTCAAAAAAGTTTTCATTTTTAAATTTTCCAAATATTTGTGGAAGAACTTGATCATAACTATTATCTTTAATCAATTTTCCATTGGAGCCTAAAAAGAAATCTTTACCATTGTTTTTTATCTTGGCTAGAAATTTAGCTTTTGTAATCTTTACATTTAAAGTACTAGGATAATTTTTAAAGACCGAATACTTTTCTACTAGATTATTTGAATTAATTATTTCACTTACTTTTTCTTTATCTAAGAAAAATAAATTACCTATATTTAAAAAGTCTAATTTTTTAAATAGTTCAGAATTATTTTTTTCATCTAAACCCTCAATATTGATATTATTTATTTTTGCAAAATTAAAATTAATTAAACTTTTATTATTTATTGATCCAAATAATAAAAATAAAAAAATGTATATATAAATTTTTTTATTTTTTAGTTGAGGCATCTTTTAGTATTAATTCAATTAATTTTATAAAACTAATTCCATGGAATGCCGCAATTTCAGGCACTAAAGAAAGGCTTGTCATACCGGGTTGGGTATTGATTTCTAGTATATAAAATTTTCCATTATAATATTTGAAATCAGAACGTGTAACACCTCTGCACCCAATTAATTTATGTGCTCTCATAGATATATTCATCACTTTGTTATAATCTCTCTTTGATAAACTTACTGGTATTATATGTTCAGTGTTTGCTTTAGAATTATATTTAGCCTGATAATCATAAAACTTTCTTTTTGGTCTCAGTTCGATTGCACCAAGCTTTTTTGAACCTATAATAGCTACTTGAATTTCTCGACCAGGTATGAATTCTTCAATAATTATTTTTTTATAATTCTTTAACAAATTTATTTTACTGAAAAAATCGAATTTTGAACAAATAAATACATTAACACTTGATCCTTCGTTTAGAGGTTTAATTACTACTGGAAACTGAAGTTTTTTATCGATTAATTTTATTAGATCAGCTTTTGATTTATCAAATAAATATAAAATAAACTTAGGAGTTAAAATATTATTTTTAATAAAAATTTTTTTCGATAGCTCTTTATCCATAGCAATTGCTGATGAAATCACGCCTGAATGTGTATAAGGTATTCCTGTAGTTTCTAATATAGTTTGGATATATCCATCTTCACCAAACTGTCCATGTAGAGCATTAAAAATAATATTTGGTTTAAATGATTTAATAACTTCTAATAATTTAAAATCAGGTTCAGCAATTTTTATAAAATAACCATTTTTTAATAATTCCTTTGCAACTTGTTTGCCCGTATCAAGACTTATAACTCTCTCTTTCGAAATACCACCTGAAATTATTAATATTTTTTTTTTCAAATTATTCTAATATTTTGATTTCTTTTTCTAAACGCACTCCAGTATTTTCTAAAACTTTTTTTGCTACAAAATCAATTAATTTTTTCATGTCTTTAAATGTTGCTTGTCCTCTATTTACAAAAAAATTACAGTGCTTACTAGAAATAACAGCATCACCAAAACTTTTATCTAAAGGAACTGAGTCTTTTATCAGTTCCCATACTTTTTTTTCGGTTTGCATTACTGGATTTTTAAAAGTACTACCACTAGTTTTAATTTTAGTTGGTTGATTTTTTTCTTTCTCAGCTTTAAGTTTATTCATTTCTTTACTAATTTTATCAGAATCATTTTTTACACCTTTAAAAGATGCGCTCAAAAAAACAAGGTCTTCTGACAGGTCATTATTTCTATACTCAAATTTAATATTTTTTGATGGTATAGTTATGACATTTCCCCCTTTATCAATTGCTTGAATCGACAACAAAATATCTTTAAACTCTTTTCCAAAACAGCCTGCATTCATTCTAATTCCACCACCTATTGTGCCTGGAATGCATGATAAGAACTCAAAACCACTTAAATTATTATTTAATGCAAAATCAGATAAAGACCTATCTAACACTGCACTCCCTGCAATAATTATATCATTGCCAAGAAGAGAAATGTTATTAAAATTTTTACTTAATTTTATTACTACACCATCAAATAAACCATCTGTCATCAATGTATTTGAACCAGCACCAAGGATAAATATTTTTTCTTCGTTATTTAATTTTTTCAAAAAATTTACTAAATCTTTTAAATTATCTGCTTTGTAGAATACCTTCGCTTTTCCTCCAATATTGAACCAATTTTTTTTTTTAAGATCGTGTTCAAATCTTACATTTTCACCAAATTCCTCTAATAAATTTTTTAATTTATTTATTTCCATTACATTAGTTCCGGAAGTTTTTTCATCCAATTTGAGATAGATCCTGCACCCATTCCAATTACAATTTTTTTTCCATACATGTTTTTTTTAAGAAATTTTGCTAATTCACTAATATCATTTACTAAAAATAATTTTACTTTAGAATTTTTTATTATTTCTTTAGCAAAGTTAAGATAATTGAAACCTAAATTGATTTTTTCACCAGCAGTATAAATTGGACATAAAATTACAGTGTTAGCATCTTTGAATGCGTATGAAAATTCTTTCCTTAGATCTTTTAATCTTGAAATACGATGTGGTTGAAATATACAAATTTTATCATGACCATTGAAAACTTTATTTACACCCTCCAAAACAACTTTGATCTCTGTTGGATGATGGGCATAATCATCATAAAAATCTATATTATTATATGTGAAAATTTTATTAAACCTTCTCTGTACTCCTCTAAAATTCAATAAACCCTTTTTTATATCTGAAATAGATATTCCTACTGTTAGCGACACAGCAGCAGCTGCAACTGAATTCTTTATATTATGAATGCCTAGTAATGGGATCTTGATTTTTTTTAAAATAATTTTCTTTTTATTTGGAACATTAACATGTAAATCAAATTCAGAATTAGTTGTGTTTTGTTTAATATTCTTTATTAAAAAGTTAGATTTTTTGTTTACTCCATAAGTATAGATATTTTGACTTTTCAATTTTTTAATAAGGTCGTTATTTATTTTATCATCTATGCAAATAAATGATTTCCCGAAAGATGGAACTTTTTCAATAAACTCGATGAAATACCTTTTTAAATCTTCCATAGACTTGTAATAGTCCATGTGCTCTCTATCAATATTTGTTATTATTGAGTAAGTAGGAGGGATGTGAACGAAACTACCATCAGACTCATCAGCTTCTAATATTGACCAATCACTTTTTCCAAGTTTAGCAGTATTTTTAATTGAATTAATTACTCCCCCATTAATAATTGTTGGATCTAGTTTGGTTTTTTGAAAAATAGAAGCTACTAATGATGTGGTTGTAGTCTTTCCATGGGATCCAACCACGACTATATTTTTTGTTAAGGAAACAATATGAGCCAACATTTTGCCTCTAGTGATTATTGGCAAATTCTTTCTTTTTGCTTCAATTATTTCCGGATTACTTTTTTTTATTGCTGAAGAAATAACAATTATAGTTGCATTCTTAAGATTTTGTTTTTTTTGACCTATAAAAACTTTTATCTTTTCTTTTTTTAATCTTTCTATATTTTTATTTAATGACAGATCGCTACCTTGAACTTTAAATCCTTTTCCTTTCATTATTAATGAAAGGCCACTCATTCCTATTCCGCCAATTCCTACGAAATGAATAATTTCAGTTTTTGCTAATTCAATTTTCATTTATACTTCTCAATATTTTTTGATTAACATTAATCCAAGTATTTTTATAATTTAATTTTTTTAAATTCTCTTTTTTTTTCATATAATCACCTTTTTTCTCTATAATATCTTTTAAAATATCTTCTATTCTTTGCTCAAAAAAAATTTGTTCAATATTCCAACTACAATCATTATTTTGATAAAACTTTGCATTTTCTAATTGATGGTTATCTTTTGAAGTCGGCAATGGAACAGTTATGAAGGGAATATTTAAAAATGACAGTTCTGCTAAAGTTGTAGCACCAGCTCTTGTTATGCAAAGATCAGATTGTTGTATATTTAAAGCAAAATTTTTTTCAAAACAAAAAGTTTTATTTTCAATATTATTTTTTAAGTAAAATTCATTTAATTTAAAAATATTTTTTTCACTAGTTTGATGGATAACTTTTAAAGGAAAATTTTTTGATATATTTACAATTGAGCTCTTTAAATTTTTATCAAAAATATCTGCACCCTGGCTTCCTCCTACTATTAATATAGTAAATTTTTCTTTATTCTTATTATCTAATTTGGAGTTATAAATATTTTTTGAGATTAATGGGTTTATAGTTACAATTTTATTTCTTAAGTTATCAGGAAAATTTTTAACCTTTTCTGAATAACAAAAAATTTTTTTACAAGAATTTAAAAAATACTTATTAGCTCTTCCTAAAACCTGGTTTGGTTCTACTAAATAAATATTCAACTTTAATACCCTGGCTGCCAAAATCAAAGGTAATGACATATATCCTCCTGTAGAAAAAATTTTGTCAATTTTTTTTCTTTTTAACAAAAAAAAAGAATTAATTGTTAAAAATAAAATTTTAATCAAATTGAATGGTAATAAAAAAAAATTATTTAATTTTGGGGTATTAATAATTTTTAATTGATATTTATTTTTATCTAAAAACTTAAGACCCCTTTTATCAGTTGAAATTATTACATTATTTTCTTTACACAAATGATCGTGAAGAATAATAGCTGGTATTACGTGACCACCAGAACCCCCTGTGGAAATAAAAAAATTTTTATTCATCTCAGTAAATTTTTCTCTTTGTTAAATTTAAAATTATTCCTGACAAAATTGAGATGCTTATGATAGATGAACCTCCATAGCTTATAAAGGGTAGTGTCATTCCAGTTGTTGGAAATAGTCTAATATTAACTCCTATGTGTATCATTGCTTGAACTAAAATGAGGCTTATGCAGCCAACTAAAATTAATTTTATCCTTTCTTCCTTTTCCAAATAAACTTTTTTAAAAACGGAATAAATAAATATTAAAAACATCAATAAGATTAAAATTATGGCAATTACACCAAACTCTTCTGATATAACCGATATAATATAATCTGTGTGAGCTTCAGGGACTCTATTTTTAAGAGTTCCTTCTCCTATCCCTTTTCCAAAAAAACCTCCACTTGTAATTGAGTCAATAGCTTTTTCTGATTGTGCGTTATGTGTTCCTGTTTCAGCATTAAAAAAAGATAGTATTCTATTTTTAATGTATACAAACTTTGGAATATATTTTATTAAAAAAAAAAGAGCTATAAATAAAATAATAGAAGAAGATACCAAAAAAATAATATTAATTCCTGATATAAAAATTAAAACTGACCAACTAAAAAAAACCAATAAAGTTTGTCCAATATCTGGTTGTGACACTAATAATAAAGCAATCACTAAAGTTATTAAAAAAGAAAACAGGTATTTAAAATAAATATTTGTATTTTTTTCACTACTTAGAATTAAGCTTATTAAGACAATTAAAAATGGCTTTACTAATTCTATTGGTTGAAATCTTGGTAAAAAATATAAGTCTATCCATCTTTGAGCACTGTTTACTTCAATGCCTATTATTGGGACTAAAAACAGAGAAATTAAAGAAAATAAAAAAATGAATGGAGTAATTTTAAAAAGATTTTCCTCTTTAATTGAGGATAAGATAAAAATTATCATTATGCCAAGAAAGACAAAAGACAAATGTTTAAAGAAAAAAGCATAGTCATTGGTGTCTAATTTATCGGAAACTAATAAAGATGTTGAAACAAGTGAGAAAAATAAACCTGTAATAAATAATAAAATTATCAAAAAAAATATAAATTTATCAATATTCTTCCACCATTGATAATATAAATTATATATTGATAGATTATTTTTCATTAAAATATTTTTTAATCAACTTATTAAAATATAATCCCCTATCTTCAAAATTCTTAAAACTATCAAATGATGCAGCGCATGGACTAAATAATATTGTTCTATTTATAAATCTATCTTTTTTGACAATAGAAAAAATTTTTTTTACTGCTTCTTCCAAATTATCAAAATTTTTATTATCTATTTTATTTTTTAATTTTTGATTAAAAAATTTTGTATTTTTACCGTAGATAAATGCTTTAATGTTATTAAAATATTTTTTTTGCAACTTAAATTTATCTCCCTTTTTGTTCATGCCTCCTAACAACCAATATATATTATTGTTTGCTTTTAAAACACCTATTGATGATGAAAAACTAGTAGATTTTGAATCGTTAATAATTTTTAAATATCTATTATTAAAGATAATTTGTTGACGATATTTTAGTCCATTAAATTTACGAAATGTTTTCTTTAATATATTTTTTTTTAATCTTAATTTTTTTGATATCTCATAAACAAATAAGAGATTTTCTTTGTTTGTTTCGGTTAAAAAATATTTATTACCTATATTTTGTAAAAATTTACAAATTTTTTTTGTATTAACTTTAATTATTTTACAGGCAAATTTATTTGAATCTAGTTCACGATTAATCAAAAAATCATCCTTTTTAACAAATGCTAAATGGCCTTTTAATTGATTATTTAATAACTTAAATTTTGCTTTAATATATTTTTTTAAAGTTGAGTGTCTTTCAATATGATCAGGCGATAAATTTAATATCGCAGCGTATTTTGATTTAAAAATTTTACTATATTCCAATTGGTAAGAAGAGGCCTCAACTACAAAAATTGTTTTTTTTTTGACTTTCTTAACTGATAGAATGGGATTTCCAATATTTCCGACTAGATTTACATCAAATTTTTGACTTAATAAAACTTCGTACATAAGTTGACATGTAGTGGATTTTCCATTTGTACCAGTAATTGTAATGCAATCATTTTTGTAAAACTCATAAAACACATCTAAATCAGAGTAAACTTTATTGTAATTTTTTTTTAAAAATTTAGATAATTTACATTTTTTTATATCAATGCCAGGGCTTAAAATTATTTGGTCAAATTTAATCTTAAAAATATTTTTATAATTAATCAGTTTTTTTTTAAGATTTAATGCCTTAGTCTTAAATCGAAAATCATCATACAAGTAAACATCTGATTTATTTTTTAAAAAATTGTAAGCAGATAAACCACTTTTTCCTAAACCGTAAATTAATATTTTTTTATTTAAGAAGATATTCAAGCCAGTGCCTTTTTATCTTAATTTTAAAGTAGCCAAACCAATCATTGCTAAAATTATAGAAATAATCCAAAATCTAATAACAACTGTAGACTCGGGCCAACCTTTTTTTTCAAAATGATGATGTATTGGTGCCATTCTAAATATTCTTTTACCAGTCAATTTAAACGAAATTACTTGCACCATTACAGATAGAGCTTCAAGAACAAATAAACCACCGGTAATAGCTAAAACTATTTCGTGCTTTGTGATAATTCCCACTGCTCCCAAAGAACCTCCTAACGACAAAGATCCAGTATCACCCATGAATATTTTTGCTGGTGGCGCATTGAACCACAAGAATCCCAAACAAGCCCCAATAATTGCACCACAAAAAATTGATATTTCACCTGTTCCTTCAATGTACAAAATTTGAAGATATTCAGAAAAAACAATATTACCAGCAACATAACTAATAAAAGCGAAACAGCCAGCAACTAAAATTACAGGGACAGTAGCTAAGCCATCTAATCCATCAGTTAAATTTACCGCATTGGAAGAACCAACAATTACAAAAATAGAAAAAGGGATAAAAAACCACCCAAGATCAATTATTAAGTTTTTGAAAAATGGAAAGTAAAGATTTTTAAATTCTTCATACTCAACAAAATAAGTTAAAATAATTAAACCAAACATAGCTAAAATAATTTGAACAATTATTTTAAACTTTGATGAAATTCCTGAGGAACTACCACTTCTTATTTTTTTATAATCATCATAAGCACCAAGAAGTCCAAATGATGTTACAATATATAAACAAAACAAGATATAGATATTTGACAAATCTGCCCAAAGTAAAACTGAAACAATAAGGCCAATTAAGATGATAACACCTCCCATTGTAGGTGTGCCTATTTTTTTTATTATATGATCACTTGGTCCATCCTTTCTGATCGGATCAAAAATATTTTTTCTAGAAAAAAAGTTTATAAAAGGATCTCCAATTAAAAGAACAATTAATAATGACGTAAAAAATGCTAATCCTGTTCTAAAAGTAAGATATTTAAAAACATTTAAAAAAGTAAAATTCTCAACATAGTTGAGCAATAATTCATATAACATGTGAACTTCTTTGTTTTAAAATAGTTGATATTTTATGAAGGCCTGTCGAATTTGATCCTTTAATCATTAAATAATCATTATTATTTAAATTTTTGTTTATCAAATTAATTATATCAGATTTATTATTTAATATTTTAGCTTTTTTGTTTGGTTTTAAACCATTAAATGTATCTTTAATATATTTTCCAATCACGTAAATCTGGTCAATTTTGGTTTTATTAAGAATTTTGCTGATTAATTTATGTTGTTTAATGGAATGTTTTCCTAATTCAAGCATATCACCTAGAATTAAATGTTTTTTACGATTTTTTAATTTTATATTATCATAATTTTCTATTGCTGTTTTAAGTGATAATGGATTTGAGTTATAAGATTCATCTACAAAAAAAATTTGTTTATTTTTAAGATTTACTTTTGAAATGTCTCCTCTGCCATTTGGAACCTTCAAATCGAGAAAAATATCTTTTTTTAAAATACCAAGATCAAAGTATAAATTGATCACTGCTAAGGTAGCTAATAAATTATATAAATTATTTTTATTGTTGCTGATAGAATAAAAAGAAAATGATGAACCATTTACATTAAAAAATATTTCATATTTATTTTTAAGTTTTTTTATTTTAATTAATTTTATCGTTGAAGACTTATTCTTAATACTAAAAGAAACAATGTTTAACTTTTTCTTAAATGCAAAATTTTTGTGATAATTATAAAAATGATCATCACCATTTAAAATTATCGTACCATTTTTTTTTATATTATTCATAATTTCTGCCTTAGCATCTGCAATCTGGCCAATGTTTTTAAAATTTTCTGAATGTGCATAGCTAATATTTGTAATAATTCCTAAATCGGGTTTGATAATTTTTGTGAGATTGTTAATCTCACCTTTTTTATCCATTCCTACTTCAAAAACACCAAACTCATCATTTTGTTTTAAATTAAATAAACTTAATGGAACCCCATATTTATTGTTAAATGATTTAGGAGAAAATGTTGTTTTTGTTATTTTTTTTAATGTAGTTCCAATCATTTCTTTTAAAGTTGTTTTTCCACAACTTCCTGTAATTGAGATTATATTTGCATTAATATTTTCTCTGAAAATAGATGAACATTTTGTTAAAAAATTAAGGGTGTTTTTAACTTTTATTTGTTTAGATAATGAATAATTATTATTTAATCTATTAACTATTACAAAGCTTGATTTTTTTTTCAATGCTTCACCGCTAAACTTATTTCCATCAACCTTTTTTCCTTTAATAGCAAAGAAAACATCATTTTTTTTTATTAATTTAGAATTAATAGAAATATTTTTTATTATAAATTTGTTAGATATTTTTGAATTGGACTCTTCTTTTATTATATTTAATTTTAAATCCTTTGATAATGATTTATTTTTTAATTTTATAGAATCTAAAATTTCTTTTTTATCAGAAAAAAATAATTTTCTTTTTCCATAATCCTGAATTTTTTCATGTCCCTTACCAGCCACTAATAACAAATCTCCTGTATTAAGTTTGTCAATTGCTTTGTGAATTGCCTTTTTTCTATTTGGAATTTCATAAAATTTAATTTGTTTAATTCCTTTTTTAATATCTTTTCTTATTTTTGATGGACTTTCATTTCTTGGATTATCATCAGTCAAATAAATTTTATCTGCATATTTTGCTGCAATTTTTCCCATAATAGACCTTTTTTGAAAATCTCTATTTCCACCACAACCGAAGACTAAACTTATCTTGCTATTAGGAAATTGTTCTTTAAGATTTAATAAAGCTAATTCTAGAGCTTGTGGTGTATGTGCATAATCTAAAATTACCTTACTATTGTTTTTTATTTCTCCAATTCTTTCAAGACGTCCTTCAACAGGTTTTAATTTATGTATGATATTGATTATCTTATATAATTTAAGACCACTTTTATTAGCTGCTAAAATTGCCATTAACACATTATTTAATTGAATTTTACCTATTAATTTTAATCTAATATTGTAATTTCTGTTATTGAATCCAATCTTAAGTATTTGATCTTCACCTTTAAATTTGTGTGATATGAGCTCTATACCATTTTTTTTATCAAAAATTAGACCTAGATTAATTTTTTTTTTTATAGAAATACTTTGTAATTTTTTTCTCTGAGGAATATTTGCATCAGTTACTATGTTTCCTCTTTTTTTTATTAGATGATTAAATAAATATAACTTTGAATTTAGATAGTCTTTCATATTTTTATGATAATCTAAATGGTCATGTGATAAATTTGTAAATATTCCTATATCAAATAATAATCCATCTAATCTATGTTGCTTTAGTCCATGACTAGAAGCTTCCATAATTACATATTCAATTTTTTTTTTATTTAAATTTTTAATTAAAAGGCTTAATTTAATAGGATCTAAAGTTGTATTTGAAAGAGCTTCTTTTTTGCCTTTATATCTAACACCTATTGTTCCAATAGATGCAACTTTTTTTGAGTTATAATCAAGTATTTGATAATAAAAATCAGCTATGGAAGATTTTCCGTTAGTCCCTGTGACGGCAATTAATTTTTTTGGTTTTTTACTTAAAATTTTATAAGAAACTTCTGCTAACAGTTTTCTTACATTTGAGGAAGCTAGATATAGAATATCACTTTTTTTTTTTATTTGCTTTTTTTCTGATATAATAATTTTGGCACCATTTTTTA
The DNA here is from genome assembly GCA_902573585.1 of uncultured Pelagibacteraceae bacterium. Lineage (GTDB taxonomy): Bacteria > Pseudomonadota > Alphaproteobacteria > Pelagibacterales > Pelagibacteraceae > Pelagibacter. The sequence goes on along the minus strand of CACGKH010000001.1, from coordinate 74,390 downwards.
TAGCTTCTTCAATATAATTATTTCCATCGAACTTATTTCCTTTTAGAGCAAAAAAAATATTATCTTTTTTTACAAAAGAACTATTAAAAGAAATCCCTGAAAAGAAAACCTTACTAAGTTTTTTGTTTATATTTGGAATGTAATCTTTGAGCTGCATTTACTAATTAACTTCACTATATTTTGTGGCTAAAATAGGCCCAATTTTTTCAACAATTTGGCCAGTAACCTCTACAGTTGTCCAACCTGCAGTATTGAATGGAGTACCTTTATATTTAATATTAGACCCATCTCTATAATGGTAAATATAATCTTCATTGGTCTTTGGCTCATCAAGCATAATAGCTAAAACAAATTTTGGTCGAGACGTTGGAAATACCGATACAAAAGTATTTATTTTTTTTTTTGAGTAATTACCGGCTATACTTTTTTGTGCAGTTCCAGTTTTTCCTCCAATTTCATAACCAGCTACATTAGCTAATGATGCTGTTCCTTCTTTCATAGTTACAATTTTTCTTAAAATTGGTAAAATTTTTTCTGATACTTTTTCGTCTAAAATTTTTTCTTTTTTAACATTTTGATTTTTATGAATAAGTCTTGGTTTAATATAATAACCGCCGTTTACTATGATTGAATAAGCTTTAGCAAGTTGAAGTAAAGTTGTTGTAATACCATGCCCAAAAGATGCTGTTGCTAGAGGACATTTGCCCCAATTAAATTTTATTGGCACTCCTACCTCTTCTATATCAAAATTTGTCTTTTCTAAAATACCTAAATTTGTTAAAAATTTTTTAAATTTATCTTCTCCTAATTTTTGGCCTATTCTTACTGAACCAATATTTCCAGATCTAATTAAAATTTGTTCAGCTGTTAAATTTGAGGGTATTTTATTATCATATTCTCTAATAGGAAATCCTGCACAAGTTAAAGATTTTGGTAAATTATTAAATTCTGTTTCAGGTTCTATAATTTTTTCATCAAAAGCTGCTGCCAATGTGAATGTTTTAAAAACGGAACCAAACTCATAAATACCTTTGGTTGCTCTATTTATAAAATTTAAGTCAGAAATTTTTTGTCTTGTGTTTGGATCAAAATCAGGAAGAGAAACTAATGAAATAATCTCTCCATTATTAACATTCATTAAAATTGCAGCACTACCAATTGTATCAAAAATTTTATTATATTTAATTAATTCATCTCTTATTAAAAATTGAATATCTTTATCAACAGTTAATATAACTGGTTCTTGTCTTTTTTTTAAATCATCATCTAATGATTTTTCTAAACCAGAGATTCCATTATTATCACTATCGATTTGACCAATAATATGACTAAATAAATTTTTTTGTGGGTAAATTCTTATTAAATTATCTCTAGGTTCAATAGATTTATCACCTAATTTCATAAGTTTCTCGTAATTTTCTTCAGAAATTTTTTTTTCAAAATAAAAAAATTTTCCTTTTTTGATTCTTTTTTTCACTTCAAGATAATCTTTGTATGGAAAAATATATTTTAAATTTAATAATAATTTTTTTTCGTCAATTATTTTTGAGGGGCTAATTCCAATGTCTATTGAATCGATTGTTTTTACTAAATATTTCTTATTTCGGTCAACAATATCTGCTCTATAAAGTTTATTTTGAGAAATTTTGATATCATTATTAAGTTCAATTTTTGCTTTTCTAGATCCAAGATGAATAAGATGGATAGTATAAATTAAGAAAATTATAAAAAATACGAAGAAGATAAATGATATTCTATTAAATGTTATATTTAATTTTGATTTATTTTTTTTATATAAAAAATCATTTTGTTGATTATCTAAAATAATTCTAAGGTCTTTACTTTTCATTAATGAATTTTAATTGTTGTATCTGTAATTTACCTGATTTTTTTATAATAATTTTTATTTCCTCAATTTCTTTTTTGACTAATTCATCATCGAAATATAAATTTTGAAATTCTAAAAGTTTTTCTGTTGAACTTAGATAATCATGTTCTAATTTTACATTTTCAAAATCTTTTTTTAAACCTCTAATATTTTCCTCTAAGACAAAAATGGCATCATCAACTCTTTTAGTTGAATTTTTTACTATTGCAGTGAATAGGATTAAAGATAAAATTAAAAAGACAATAGAAAATTTTTTCATAATTTATTTCCAAAATTTTCGATTTTTATTAAATTTTCAAATTTTTGAAAAACGTCAGTCTCAAAACTATAAAAGTCATTTTTTTTAATAACATATCTAAGTTTTGCAGATCTAGACGGAACATTTTCTTTTAACTCCTTAACAGAAGGAACGATAGGTTTTTTTTCAATCATTTTAAATAATGTATCTGGTTGACTCAACTTTGGAACATACCTAGAGACACTTTTATTTTCTGATAAGCTTTTAAAAAAATATTTAACAATTTTATCTTCTAATGAATGAAATGTAACAACTGCCAAAACCCCGTCCTTTTTTAATATTTTTGAAGCTGCTATTAGGCCATTTATCAATTCACTAATTTCTTTATTCACAAAAATTCTTAATGCCTGGAAAACTTTCGTTGCACTATGTATTTTATAGTTTTTTCGTCTTTTAGTTTTTTCAATTAACTCAACAAGATCTTCTGTGGAAATTTCCTGATTTTTTCTTTTTTTAATTATATTAGCTACTATTTTTTTTGCTTCTTTTTCTTCTCCAAAATATTTAAAAATTTTTTCTAATTCTGATGCGTCCAATTTTTTTATTACATCTTTAGCTGAAAAATCATTAATACCCATTCTCATATTGAGATTTCCAGTTGAATTAAACGATAACCCTTTGGTTGGGTCTTTAATTTGTGAATAAGAATAACCTAAATCAAAAACAATACCTTTTATATTTTCTGTTTTAACCTTAAGATTGTCTAATTGACTAAATTTTTTATTCTTAAATATAAATCTATCCCTAAATTGATCGATAATTATATCTGCTTTGATCTTACTTTTTAAGTCTCTATCTAAAGCGATTACTTTGGTATCTTCAAAACTTAAAATTTTTTTTGTATATCCACCTTGACCAAACGTACAGTCAATAAATGTGCCACCATGTTGAGGGGTAATAATGCTAATAATTTCATTTAGCAATACCGGATAATGTTTTGGAGTATCCGATACCATGGTGGCTTCCATTTATTTTCTTGAAGACCATTAATTTTTTTGTCTTCTTAAAAATGCGGGTATTTCAAGATCATCCTCCTCATGATTTTCATCATTAGATCCTAATAAATCTTCGGAAGTTGGCTCTTGATTGTCTGTGTTAAACAAATCTGGTTCTTCAGCATCAACACCAAATTCTTTAAGATCAGGAGAGTTTGCTTGGACTGTTTCATCAGTCTCGATCGCCTCTTGAGAAAAAGACAATTCACTTTCTTCAGAAGTATTCTCGACAATACTTTCTACGTCTTGATTTTTTAGTAATTCTTCATGATATTGGTTGTTCACATCACTCACTGACTCATTTAGGTTTTCAGTTACGATTTCATTCTCAAGTTTTAATGCATTTGCTCCGTGAGAAACTGGATTTGATGCATTATTAGAAAACTGGAAAGATGACGAACTGTTTGTGCCAAAATCTGAATATCCTGGATTTCGATTTTGAATTCTATGAACCATGTTTACAACAGATTTAGACTCTGGCTGTTGATTATCCAAGGACGTAGCAACAATAGAAACTCTAATTTTTCCTTCTAGAGAAGTGTCTGTTATGGCACCTATAATTACTTCAGCATCAGCCTCCACCTCTGATCTTATCTTATTAACTACTTCATCAACCTCAAACAATTTAAGATCTTTTCCTCCAGTAATATTCACTAATAATCCTTTGGCACCTTTTAAAGTATAATCATCAATTAATGGATTGCTAATTGCCATCTCAGTCGCTTGCATGGCTCTTCCTTCTCCCTCGGCTTCACCTGTTCCCATCATAGCTTTACCCATAGACGCCATTACAGTCTCAACATCCGCAAAATCTAAATTGATTATACCAGGTCTTACCATTAGGTCAGTTACACTTTGCACACCATGCATTAAAACATTATTTGATAGATTAAAAGACTCTTCAAAAGTCGTTTGTTCATTAGCAATTTTAAATAAATTTTGATTCGGAATTACTATGATCGTATCAACATGTTTTCTTAATTCTTCAAGTCCAATTTGAGCTCTTCTCATTCTCGAAGGTCCCTCGTATAAAAATGGAAGTGTTACAACTCCAACTGTCAATATGTTCAATTCTTTAGCAGCTCTTGCAATTACGTGTGCTGCACCTGTCCCCGTACCACCACCCATGCCAGCAGCAATAAAAACCATGTTAGCGCCCTGAAGTACGTTTACAATTTCATTTAATGACTCATCAGCTGCAGCCTGACCAATATCTAGTTTTGCACCAGCACCTAATCCTTTAGTTAAATTGATACCAATTTGAATTTTTGATTTTGCTTTGCTGTGTTTTAAATCTTGTGCATCAGTATTAACAGCAATAAACTCAACTCCTTGCATACCATTTTCAATCATTTCATTTATTGCATTTCCGCCAGCACCACCAACACCCATTACCAAAAGTCTTGGTTGTAACTCTTTTATTTCTGGTGTTTTAAAGTTAATTGTCATCTTATTATCCCCTTCGTTATTTATTTAATTGAAGCTCCCATTTAAGGCTAGCACGATTCAAGTTTGCTTTTTTCTTTGCATTAACCCTAAATTTTTCAAAAATTGTTGGTTCCCAAATTTGAAAAATTTTACCTTGACCAACAAACAGCATGCTATTTTTTATTTTTGCATGTTTTAATAATTTTTGCGAAAGCGATATTCTGCCTTCACTATCAAATTGTAAATTAACACTTTCTGATAATATTGATGTTGCAAAAAAATCTCTTTTTTCGTCAAAAGGATTAAGAGAGTCAATTGTATTTGAAATTTTTTCTATTCTGTCTTGTGGCCATGCTTCTATTGATTGATTGTTGAATGATGGGTAACAAACTACACCGTTGTACCCGAGGTTGGACAAATATGACCTAAAACTCGCAGGCACCGATACCCTTCCTTTCTTGTCTAATCTGTTTTCGTAACTTGATAAAAACATAAACCATAATTTCCTTTTCCCTATATTTGGGAATATATGGGATATTATGGGTTTTTACTATATTAGTCAAATAGTCTTTTTTTACAATTTTAGCTATATAATCATCCTTTTTATTACTTGATTTTAATAAAAATTAAAAATTTTGATTTAAGATTAATTTCAATCGAAAAATGAAAAAATAGAACGAAAATGATTCAAGAATGAATCAAAAGGTGAACATTTTAATTTTAGGTGATCGCTGCTGTGGATAAAACGCCAGATAAACTATAAGCCGGGTTCTGTCATTTAAACTTATCATTTGTCTAGGCTTAAGATCACTCTTAAGCTCAAGCAACTAACCCTGATGACTAGCCAAGGATGGCTTTTAGTTTTTCAACAATGTCATCTCTACTTAGTCTTGCTCCCAGTGGGGTTTTCCAGCGTTCATTGTTACCAATAGAACCGGTGTGCTCTTACCACACCTTTTCACCCTTGCCATGTTATGGCGGTATATTTTCTGTGGCACTATCCCTAGGGTTTCCCCTGCCAGGTGTTATCTGGCACTGTATCCTTGTAGAGTCCGGACTTTCCTCTTTAAAATAAATTAAAGCGATAAGTCGTTTATCTGGCAATTACAATTTATAATTTAATTATAAAATATCAAGTTTAATAATTTATTATTTTGCTAGATTTTTGCTTATTAATAGACACTCTTTATCTGGTTTACCGTTTATAAGATCTTGTCGATATCTTCTTTGAAATGCTTTTATAATTAATTCTCGTTGTTTATTTGTATGAGATTTTTTTATATCCGAGTATCCTATTTTATTTAAATTTACTAATAATTCTTTAATTTCAAAACTTTCTAATTTTAAATTTCTATAAATTTTAATTTTTTTTTCATTTAAACTATGAAATTTGCATAAATTTTTTTTTGCTAATTTGTTCCAAGGAAATTTTTCTCCAGGATCTTTCTTTCTTAAAGGAGCTATATCTGAATGACCCAATATATTTTGAGTTTTAATATTATATTTTTTTTTCAAGAATTTTAATAATTTTATAAGTGAAATTATTTGTTTCGAATGGAATTCTTTATAAACATGATAATGTCCAGGATTATTAACTTCAATTCCGATAGAATTTTTATTAATTGATCTAAAATTTTTCCAAGAGGACTTTCCAGCATGCCATGCTTCATATAAATCAGGGACTAAATTAAGAATTTCACCATTATCTTTTATGAAGTAATGAGAGCTCACTTGAGATTCTGAATCACAAAGCCTTTTAATTGCTTCTGATTCTTTTTTCATACCAGTGTAATGAATTATGATAAACTTAATTAAATTTTTACTCCGTTTTGGTATTGTGAAATTTATTGAATAATAATTTGTCAAATTTAGGCCCATTTTTAAGCTCATTTTAAATAAATAGTTAATTTACATTAGATTTTTATATAATATAAAAGCTACAATGATTAAGAAATTATTAATAATTATAATTACAACTATTACGCTAACTTTTAGTGCCTCAGCGTCTTCTGATGGTGAACTATTATTAAAAAAAAATGACCCTAAAGAAGTAAAAGATTGTTTTGAAAAAATTAACAGGGCAACCTTCGGTTTTAATCAAGTTCTGGACGGAGTAATTTTTAAACCAGTTGCAAGTGTATACAAAAAATTACCATCACCTGTAAAAAGTGGTGTGAGTAATTCTTTAGATAACTTATCTAATCTAGTTACAATCCCAAACAATATACTTCAAGGTGAATTGTCTATGGCAGGTGTAAATACAGGAAGGTTTTTAATTAATAGTACAGTTGGGGTTTTGGGTATCTTTGATGTTGCTCAACATTTAGGAATGATTGAATATGTAAAGGAAGACTATGGACAATCTTTAGCTAAGGCTGGATTTGGACCAGGCTGCTATATAGTTTTACCTGTTTTAGGACCAAGCACTGCAAGAGATACCGTCGCTTCTACAGTTAATTTTTTTGGTGGAGATGCATGGTACAATGTAACAGTCAGAAATGAAACTCAACATTTTTCTGACATAGATTATTATTCATCAAAAGTTACTGGTGGAGTTGATTTTAGAGCAAAAAACTATGACTCTATAGAAAATCTTGAAAAAAATTCATTAGATTTTTATGCTTCAGTAAAAAGCTTATACTTACAAGATAGACAACAAAAAATTCTGAATTCTAATACAGTAATTAACACCCAAGATGATAGTGATTGGGAAGAAATTCAAAATTAAAAAAAAATAATCAAATTATAATGCATATTAAAAAATATTTATTTATTATATTTATATTTTTCTTTGTCTTAATTAATAAAGCTTTTACAATAGAGCCAGAAATATTCGTACAATCTACTGTCAACAGGGCGTCATCAATACTAACAAAAGATATTGATAAATCAAAAAAAATAGAGGAACTCAAATTAATTGCAGAGGAAACGGTAGATATTAAGGGTATTGGACTTTATACACTTGGTGCTGCAAGGAAGACATTGAGCGAGGAGCAAAAAATTACGTATAACAAATTATTTAAAAATTATTTTTTAAAAAGTTTTTCTAGTAGGTTAGCTGAATATACTAATCCTGAAATTAATGTTAATGGCAAAGAGATTTTAAATAATAATTATACAATCGTTAATAGCACACTTAAAGCGACCAAAGATAGGCCTGAGATCAAAATTGATTGGAGGATTTATACTAAAAAACCTGATGATCCTCGTATTAGAGATCTTATAATTGAGGGACTTAGTTTGGCCAGAACACAAAAGGAAGAATTTTCCTCAATCTTAACTTCAAATAATGGTGACATAAATTCTTTGTTTAAGGTACTTGAAGATTTTTCACAAAATTAAATAATCGTCAAAATTTTTTGGTGGGCCCGCCAGGACTCGAACCTGGGACCAATACATTATGAGTGTACTGCTCTAACCAACTGAGCTACAGGCCCTTAAATGAATTTGTTTTTACAATAATTAAATTGTGATGACAAGTTAGATATTCTTTATATTAAGTTTAATTAATGAGATTTATTGAGAAATAAATAATGAAATTTTTTTTGACATTTTATCGCCAATATTTTGAATATTTTTCATATTCTTGAATAATTTTTTTGTTACTTTGAATAATGATCTCATCACTACAAGTTTCTAAGTAAAATTTTTTTGCTAATTTTAATTTTTCTTTATTAAAAAACTCGTCATTCTTTAAATACTCACTTAAATTTGAAAAATCATTTAAATTAATTTCATTAACAAAATAAGAGTATTTTTCATCTAAAATATCTTTTGTATAAAATACAGGTAATTCAAAATAAAAAGCTTCCCTGAGTGGCAAACTTGATCTACCAACAAGTGTTGGCATTACTAGGGCGTGAGAATTTTTATATAAAGCAACAATTTCCTCCAGTTTAAGAAACTCTAAAACAACTATTTTTTTGTCAAGATTATTTTTTTTTATTGAGTCAATAATATATTGCTTATTACCTTTATCATGACCTGTGAAAACCATTGCAAAATTATCCATACCTCTTATTTCCATTTCCTTTAATGACTCTATTAAGTATATGTGATTTTTATGAGGCCAAAATTGTGCTGGATAAAAAAGTATTTTCTTTTTGGGTAAACCTAAATCATCAAATATTTTTTTAAAATTATAATCTTTTTTTTTTTCTTCAAAAAATTTTGGTAATCCTGGCACAAAAGCTTGGATTTCAAACAAATTTTCTCTTGAACAATTATAATGTTTTTTAATATCTTGAGCAGATCGTTCTGAGTCTACTACAATCTTAAAAGCTCTTTTAGCAGCCAGGCCATAACTCTCTTCTCTTATATCATAAGATGAGGGACTATAGTTTTTATCAGAATATTCTGGAAAATATGGTATTGATTTATGCTGCACTTCCCAAATATTATAAACAAAATTAATATTTTCACAAAATCTCACAAAAGATGACGGTGAAATAAAAAACAATAAATCTATTGCCTCTTTTCTTAAAATTTTTTCCAAAGGGTTAAGTAATTTAATTTTCGAAAAAATTTTTTTTGTAAAATTAAAAGTGAATAGAAATAAAAAAAACTTCTTTATCAAATTAATTTCAAAAAATTCAACTTTAATTTGGATAAATTCTTCTTTTAATTTTTTTGTAACAGACTTGTTAATTGTAAAGCACACAATCTCATCATCAGGCTTAACACTTTTAATAAGTGTTTCTAATTTTGTACAAGCCAAATAATATCCACCACCTGAAGATACTTGGCTATCAAAAAATATTCCTAATTTCATCTAAATTTATTCCTGAACTTATACTAATACTTTTTTTTATTTTTTTTGTAAAATAATAATAACTCTTTTACAGCATGGAAAATATTTTTTTTTGGTCTGAATATAAATTTCTCTTTTAAAATTGTATTATCACCAATTAAACCAATTTTTTTTGCCTTTAAATTTTTGAAATCACTTTTCTTTATATTCATTGATCTAAAAAAAACTTTATTCAACGAAGTTAATTTCCCTGATGATAAAATTATTTTGTCATAATTGAATTGATTATTTAATGAAATTTTATAAATCATTTCACAAATTTCTTCTGCATGGGATATATCAAGATAGATATTACTTTTTAATATTCCAATAATATCTCTTTTTTTATTATTCAAATATGAGCTAATAATTCTTGGAATTAAAAAATTTTTATTTCTATAAATTGAGTCATGATTAAATAAAATCAAACATGAGGCTCTCAAATTAAAAATTTTTTTAAAAACTCTCATTATATAAAAAGAATGAACTTTGTAAGTTCCATATAATGATTTAGAGTTAAAATTTGTTTTTTCAGAAATTTTAGCATTTTTTTCTCCATACATCATGGAACTCCCAGCAAATAAAAATTTTGTTTTTTTAAAAAATAAAAGATAATTAAAAAAAAGATAAAAAAAACATAACAAATTTTTTAAATAAAATTTATTAAAACCCTTATTATCTTTTGCACCTACATTATTTGCTGCTAAATGTATAATAATATCTGGATTTATTTCTGTTAAGTGTTTCTTTATTAAAAAAAAGTTTGATAGATTATTTGTAAATATTTTTTGAGTATAATTATTCAAAAACTTGTTTTTTTTTCGATTTTGTTGTTTTACAAATCCAAAGACTTTTATTTTTCTTTTCTTATAAATTTTACTTAAAATAATTCCATCTTGACCGTAAATACCTGAAATTAAAACTTTCATAACTATAATCTTAACATTTATAATTTTTGAGATATGTGCACTGATTTATTTTCAAAATATTTTTTAATTAATATAAATTAGTCTTTTTAATTACCAAAGCAATGCTAAATTAAAAACATCCCTTTGTTATAAATTTTCAGTAATTTTGTTTTTTTTGAAAGAATCCATTGGCACCAATAGATTTTAGATATTCATAGTTAAAATTATTTAAAAAATCGATAAATTTATTTTTATTAATCCTGCTATTTTCATCAAACATCTCTACACATATAAATTTAACATCAACTTTATTAAAATCTATTCCTTGTAATACTTCATAGTCGTGTGACTCGGCATCTATATTTAAAAAATCAATATTTTTGATTTCTAGATTAAATTTTTCCAAAAAGTCTATGAATTTGTAACTTTCAATTTGATTTTGAGTGAATTTTCCATCTGAATATTTATTTAAAGCAAATTCAAAGAATTTTTTATTGATAGAGTTTATGGAGCTAAAATTATTATCTGTATATGAGGTAACTTTTTTTGTTTCATTTGAAATTGCTGCACAAAAATTTTTATCACGCTTTCTAGCAATGTTAAATAAATCTATAGAAGTTTGGTTGATATCTATATTCACTCCATTCCAACCTCTATTATATAATTTTGCTGTATTAGAATGCATTAAGGGATGGAAACAACCTATATCAACGTAAAAGCCATCATTTTTATTTTTAAAATAAGAATTTATATAAAAATCTTCTCCAGATTGAGAGTATGTTTTTTTTTTAAATAAACACCTATGATGAAAAAATAAATTATAATACAGATATATTTTATAAAAATAATGATCTCTTTTTAATTTTTTTTTAAACATTATTTTTTTTCAAATATGGTGGGCCGTGTTGGTTACGCTCCAACTACCCCTGCAATGTCAATGCAGTACTCTACTATTGAGCTAACGGCCCTTTTAAAACTATTAATAAAAATTTTATTTTTTAAATATATTAGTTTTTGGATTCGATGCATATAATAATGATAAATTAATTGCAAAAAGGGTAAGCAAAAAATCACCAAAAAATGCACCCGTTGGAATTATTGGTAAAAAAACTAAAATCAAATAAATAAAAGTTCCATACTGTATATAATTGTTGTCAGAAAAAAATATTTTCCATTTAGAAAAAATTATTGAATAAAGTAAATAAAAAATTACTAAAGTACCTAATAAACCATGCTCAGCTAGAAATTCGAAATAAATCTGATGAGGATGAGTTGAACAAAAATAATTCTTTTCATTTTCTTTGAGATCCTCTGTATTTTTCCCACACGTTGCTATACGGTAATTCTTATTACCAACTCCAAATACTGGATAATTTTTAAAAACTTCAATTCCAGATTTATATAGATAAAAATAATTATTATGTTTAAAGCTAACGTTGTATTTTATTTGGTCAACAAATCTCAGTTTTAAATAATCTGAACTCATTATTAGAAGAAGTATTCCTGTAAGCGTGGTAGCAATTAATAAAATTTTGTTCTTGAGTTTAAATTCTTTAAAAATTAAAAAAAATATAGTTATAGATATTAAACTTTTGACACTGCTAGCTCTTTCACCTGTAACAAAAATTGAAAACAAAAAAACTATTGCAAATATAAAAATTATATATTTCTTATTAGACCCATGTTTATTTAGAAAGAAACCCAGTAAAATTAAAAAAAAAGCATACACGTATGAGCCAACTATAGCCTCGTTTTTAAAGAAACTATAAACTCTACCATCGACAAAATCTGCTCCATAACCAAGGATATTCCTTCCAAAAACTGACTCGAAGAATACATCAAGGACAACTACTGAAATTACCATTAACCAAAAATAAAAGACTTTATTAAAGAAATTTTTTTGTTGATAAAAATAATTTATAGATAAAAAAAATATTATTATTCTTATAAATCCAAAATTTCTGTTAATTCCTGAATTTGGATCAAGTGAAATAATTGTATTAAATATTAGATAAAGATAAAGAATAAATAAATATTGAAAAGTTCTATTTTTAAAAAAAGAAAAATCTTTTTTAAATAGTATTAGAATTATGAAAGATAAATCAATAAGCACAATATTGGCTAATGAAATCATCGGGCCGACTAAAATCGAAATCGGGATCAGAGAATATAAGGCTAAAAAATAATTATTGATATTTTTACTCAGCATATAAGCTACAATCTTAAAGTTTTAGTTGTATATTTTAACTTTCTAGAAAACTTTTTAATTGTTTTGATCTGCTAGGATGTTTTAACTTTCTTAGAGCTTTAGCCTCAATTTGACGAATTCGTTCTCTTGTAACAGAAAATTGTAGACCAACTTCTTCTAAAGTATGATCTGTATTCATCCCAACCCCAAAACGCATTCTTAAAACTCTTTCTTCTCTAGGTGTCAAAGTTGATAAAATTTTTGTTGTTGCTTCTCCTAAATTTGACTTTATCGCTTGTTCTAATGGAGCTAGTGCTTTTGTGTCTTCAATAAAATCCCCTAAACTACTATCTTCTTCATCACCAACTGGTTTTTCAAGTGAAACAGGTTCTTTTGAAATCTTTAAAACTTTTCTAACTTTATCTAATGGCATTCTTAACTTTTTAGCCAATTCTTCTGGGGTTGCTTCTCTACCAAACTCACTTAAAATTAATCTTTGTGTTCTTACTATCTTATTTATTGTTTCAATCATGTGGACAGGAATTCTAATCGTTCTCGCTTGATCAGCGATAGATCTTGTAATCGCTTGTCTTATCCACCAAGTTGCATATGTTGAAAATTTATATCCTCTTCTGTATTCAAATTTATCTACAGCCTTCATAAGACCAATGTTCCCCTCTTGAATTAAGTCTAGAAATTGCAAACCTCTATTAGTATATTTTTTTGCAATTGAAATCACTAATCTTAAATTAGCTTCAACCATTTCTTTTTTAGCAATTCTAGATTCTTTTTCACCTTTTTGAACTCTGCTTACTAATTTTTTAAAATCTGTAACAGACATTCCAAGCTTATGGCTTATTTCAATTAATCTTTCTCTGATATTTTTGAATTCATCTTTATTCAAAGAAAAGAATTTTTTCCAGACTGGATTTGTGTCTAAAAATTTTTTTAAATTTGGATTGATTTCATTTCCAATATAAAATTTAATAAACTCATTTCTTGGTATTTTATGATCCATTGCTAATCTTAAAAGATTACCTTCTAATGAGATAATTTTTTTATTTTCTGTATAATGTTTTTGCACTAATTCTTCTAAAACAGATGGTGAAAGTTGAAGAGATTTAATGTTTTCTAATATTTCACTCACAATTTTTTCATAACCTTTTTCTTTTGCTGGTGAAAATGTTTGGGAATTTAAAATACAATTTAGTTTTTCTTTTTGGTATTTTATAAGTTTATTGTATTCTTTTGTTAAAATATTTACTGTTTTTAAAACTTTTGGTTTAATTTCAGTTTCCATTGCAGCAAGAGTTGGATTAAAATCATCATCACTTTCCTCATTTGAGCCATCTTCTTTTGATGTTTCTCCTGCATTTTTTTGTTTTGCACTCGGGCCCGTTGACTCATCTTCCATATAGTTTGTATCGATATCAATTATTTCTCTTACTAAAATTTCATCTTTTTGCAGCTGCTGATCCCAGTCAAAAAACTGTTGAGCAGTTATTGGACTTTGAGATAAGGCAATTAGCATAACATCTTTTCCAGCCTCAATTCTTTTTGCAATTGCTATTTCTCCTTCACGCGACAGGAGTTCTACTCCACCCATTTCTCTAAGATACATTCTTATAGGATCATCACTCTTCTCAAGAGTTTTACCCTCCTCTTTGGATGAGTTTTCTTTTTTTCTTAAAACTTTAAAATCTGATTTTTTTTCAACGAGAGTTACTTTTTCATCTAATATATGAATAAAAGCTTGTGACAAATTTTCGTCAGATAAATTTCTTTTTCCTAGTGATTTACTTAATTCATCATAAGTGATGAATCCTCTATGAGTTCCCCGACCCATCAATCTAGCAAATGATTTTGTAATAATTCTTTCCACAGCTTATAAATTTGAAGAGTCTTATATAATATCTAATTTGTAAAAATCCATTATTAAATTATGAGTATTAATTGATATTTTGCTTTTTTTTCAGCTCTTTTAGCTCATTAAATGTAGCTTCACTTAAATCCTTGGAAAACTTTGATTCTAATTGTTGAATTCTGAACTCTAAATCATAATTAACAAGATCTCTAGAAATGTCCTCTAATATCTCTATAACTTGATGATCATTATCAGACTTATTTTTTAAAATATGTTTGATAGGAGCAAACTTATTTATTTTATCTAGCAACTGTTTGTCTAAAGCTAAATCTTCAGTATTGATTGCTGTTCCAGATTTTAATTTAGAAATAATTACATCTAATATTTGTTTATTCACATCAGTAAATAGTTTTATACTTTCGATTAAATGAATATTTTTTTGTATCAAGTTCAAATTATTCATTACCAAATATAATAAAGAGAATTCTTTAAGCTCTACAGCAGTTAATGATTGGCTTTCGTTAAAATATTTTTTAGTAGAATCTAATGTTTTTATTTTTTTGACATAATATTTTTTATCATTTTGATTAGAGTGAGGAGTGAGCTCAGCAATCTTTTCTAAAAAATATTCAAGAACATATTTTTTAATAAAGTCATCTTTAATAGAGTTAGCGATAGATCTAAGTTTTTTATCAAAAATAGCCATTGATGAAGGATTATTTTTGGTTTGTTTTTTATAATGACTAAAAATAAACTGATGAATAGATATTTTGCTTTGTTTAGTAAAATCTATAAAATAGTTTTTACCGTGTTTATTGACGAAGCTATCAGGATCCTCTTTGTCAGGTAAAAATAAAAAAGATATCTGTTTTTCTGGTCTCAATTCTTTTATAGAATTTTCTGCTGCTCTTAAAGCTGCTTTATATCCGCTTTCATCACCATCGAAACAAATAATTAAATCATCAAAAAACTGATTTAAAGTTAAAATTTGTTTGTCTGTTAATGATGTTCCAAGATTAGCAACTACATTTTCAATTCCATTTTTACTAAGTCCAACAACATCCATATAACCTTCAACTAAATAAATATGATTTAATTTATTAGATAATTTTCTCGCAAGATCCAAATTGTATAAATTTGAACCCTTTTTAAAAAAATTAGTTTCTGGTGAATTAATATATTTTGCTAAATAATCTAAATCTTCAATTATTCTTCCACCTAACGCAATTGGTTGACCAGAAATGTTATTAATTGGAAACATTAATCGACCTCTGAACCTTTCAACATAAATATTTTTTTTCTCATCCAAATAAAACAAACCACTTTCAGTTAATGTTTGTTCACTGAATTCATTTTTTAATTTATCAAAAAAGTTTGGATTTTTTTCAATAAAACCAATTTTAAATTTTTTAACTTCCTCTTTACCTAAGGATCTATTTTTTAAATAATTTCTTGCTTTAGAGTAAGCATCATTTTTTAATAATTCATTATGATAAAAATCTACATATTGACTATAAATAGAAAGATACTCTTTCCATTTTTTTTCTCTTTCTTCATCTTGCTTGGAAAACATGTAAGGTTGCATACCTGCTAGTTGAGCTAAATGCTTGACTGCTTCACCAAATTTTAAGTTTTGTGTTTTCATTACAAAATCAAAAATATTTCCATGTTCAGAGGTCGCAAAACAGTGATAAAATTCTTTCTCATCATTCACAGTAAACGATGGAGTTTTTTCATTTTTGAATGGAGATAAGCCAACATATTCTTTACCCCTCTTTTTTAAGGCAACTGATTTTGATACAACTGATGAAACTTTTAATCTTGTTTTTATTTCATCAAGATATTCTTTAGGATATTTCATTAATTATTTAATAACTCTTTAATTAAAGGACCAGCTTTAGCAAAATCAATTTCATCAGCGTATAATTTTTTTAGTTCTCCCATTACTCTGCCCATGTCTTTTACTGATGATGCACCAAGTTTAGAAATGATCTCTGCACATATTTTTTTTGTTTCCTCTTCACCAAGTTGTTGGGGTAAAAATCCTATTAAAATATCATATTCGTTTTGTTCAACCTCTAAAAGATCTGTTCTGCTATTTTTTTTATAAATATCAATCGATTCGGATCTTTGTTTAACCATTTTTTTTAAAAGCTTTTTAATATCATCATCGTCTGTTTCTTTTTTATTTGGACCGGATCTATTTGATATATCAAGATCCTTAATCGATGATAAAATTAACCTATAAGTTGATATTTTTGATTTATCTTTAGCTTTTAAAGCGTTTTTATATTCAGTTTCAATTGTTTCTTTTAATGGCATAATTTTTTAATCTACTTCAAAGAAAAAAATGTTCAAAAGAAAAATTGTTTTTTTACAATTTTATAATACATCTCTGTTGCGATAATAAATCAATTATTGTATTAACCTTTAACTTATGAGTTGTAATTGACAAAAAAAGTAAAAAAAACTAACTCAAAAAATTCACAAATTAATACAGGTATTTTAGTTCTTGAAAACAAGAAGGTTTTTAGAGGTATTGGAATTGGATACCATGGAGAGGCAACTGGTGAGGTTTGCTTTAATACTTCTTTAACTGGTTACCAAGAAATTATTTCTGATCCTTCCTATGCAGGTCAAATTATAAACTTTACATTCCCACATATTGGAAACGTCGGAACTAACAAAGAGGATATTGAGTCTGATAAAATTTGGACAAGGGGTGTAATCTTTAATTCTGAAATAACGTCTCCTTCAAATTATAGAGCATTTTTGCATTTAGATGCTTGGCTCAAAAAAAATAAAATTGTTGGTATTACAGGATTGGATACTAGAAGTTTAACAAACTTTATTAGAGATAAAGGGGCGCCTAAGGGAACAATTTCTTATTCAAAAAACGGAAAGTTTAATGTTAGCAAATTAACAAATTTAACAACTAAATGGAGTGGATTAAAAAATCTTGATCTTGCAGAAACTGTAACAACCCAAAAAAAATATATTTGGAAAGGTCTTAAAACTTGGAAGAAAGAAACAGGCTATAAAAAAAATACAAAAAATTCTTTTCATGTGGTTGCAATTGATTATGGAATAAAAAAAAATATTTTAAGATATTTTTCAGACTTCAAATGCAAAGTAACAGTTGTTTCTTGTAAAACTTCTGCAGAAAAAATATTAGATCTTAAACCACATGGAATATTTTTATCCAATGGTCCTGGTGATCCAGCCGCAACAGGAAAATATGCAATAGAAATACTTAATAACTTAATTAAAAAAAATCTACCTATATTTGGAATTTGTTTAGGTCATCAAATTTTAGCATTAGCTTTGGGTGGAAAAACAAAAAAAATGAAGTTGGGACATAGAGGTGCAAACCATCCTGTTAAAAATTTAGTTCATGATAAAGTTGAAATCACCAGTCAAAATCATGGTTTTGTAGTGGTTGAAGAAACTTTACCAAAAAAAATTGAAATAACTCACAAATCTCTTTTTGATAATACTATTGAAGGAATAAAACTTAAAAACAAACCAATATTTTCAGTGCAATATCATCCAGAGTCAAACCCTGGACCACAGGATAGTGTCTACTTGTTCCAAGAATTTATTAACAATATGAAAAAAAATGCCAAAAAGAAGAGATATTAAAAAAATATTAGTTGTAGGTGCTGGACCCATCATCATTGGTCAAGCATGCGAGTTTGATTATTCAGGCACACAAGCTTGTAAGGCATTAAAAGATGAAGGCTACAAAGTAATTTTAATTAACTCAAATCCTGCAACTATTATGACTGATCCAGATGTTGCAGATAAAACTTATATAGAGCCAATAACATTAGAAGTGTTAGAAAAAATTCTTAAAAAAGAGAAACCAGATGCAATTCTACCAACTATGGGTGGTCAAACTGCACTTAATCTTGCAATGGAAGCTGAGAAAAAAGGAATTTTAAAAAAATATAAGATTGAACTCATAGGGGCAAACTCCAAAGCAATTGCTAATGCAGAAGATAGAAAAAAATTTAGAAAAAATATGATCGATATTGGCTTAGATTTACCTAAATCTGAAATTGTAAACAATATCAATCAAGCATCTAAAGTTTTAAAAAAAATTGGTCTTCCTGCAATTATAAGACCTGCATTTACACTTGGAGGTCTTGGTGGTGGTATAGCTAAAAATAAAAAAGACTACCTTAAAATAATTAAAAGTGGACTTCACGAGTCTCCAGTTAATCAGGTGTTGGTTGAAGAATGTTTAGAGGGCTGGAAAGAATTTGAGATGGAAGTTGTAAGAGATAAAAAAGATAACTGCATTATCATCTGCTCAATTGAAAATGTCGATCCGATGGGAATTCATACGGGAGACTCCGTTACCGTTGCCCCAGCACTAACTCTTACTGATAAAGAATATCAAATTATGAGAAATGCTTCTATTGCATGTTTAAGAAAAATTGGTGTCGAAACTGGTGGATCAAATGTCCAATTTGCAATTAATCCTAAAAACGGTCGAATGGTTGTCATTGAAATGAATCCACGTGTATCAAGATCATCAGCTCTTGCATCTAAAGCTACTGGATTTCCTATCGCAAAAGTGGCTGCAAAGTTAGCAGTGGGTTATACTTTGGATGAATTAAAAAATGAAATAACTAAAGTTACTCCAGCTTCATTTGAGCCAAGTATAGATTACGTTGTAACTAAAATTCCAAGATTTACATTTGAAAAATTTTTAACTTCTCCAGCAACTTTAGGAACATCTATGAAATCAGTAGGTGAAGCAATGGCTATAGGAAGAAACTTTAAAGAATCTTTCCAGAAAGCACTAGTATCTCTTGAAACTGGTTTTTCAGGATTAGATAGAATATTTGATTTAAATAAAAAACAGATTGAAAAGAAACTTAGAGAAAATATTCCAAATAAACTTTTACTTGTAGCTGAAGCAATTAGAAAAAAAATAAATTTAAAAAGAATTTATACCTTATCTAAAATTGATCCATGGTTTCTTGAGCAAATTAAAGGAATAGTCGATTGTGAAACTAAGATCAAAAACAAAGGACTTCCTAAAGATTTTGCGGAATTTAATAAAATAAAATCTATAGGATTTTCAGATAAAAAACTTTCAGAATTAACCAGAACTTCTGAGGACATTATTAGAAGAAAAAGATCAGCACTTAAAATACTTCCAGTTTACAAAAAAGTAGACACGTGCGCAGCTGAATTCAAATCTTTCACACCTTATATGTATTCAACATATCAAAGAAATTTTTCAATTAATTCAGAATGTGAAGCTGATCCATCAAATAAAAAAAAAATAATTATTCTTGGAGGAGGACCAAATAGAATTGGTCAAGGAATTGAGTTTGATTATTGCTGTTGTCAGGCAAGTTTTTCATTAAAAGATGCTGGTTTTGAAACAATAATGGTAAATTGTAACCCTGAAACAGTATCAACAGATTATGATACTAGCGATCGATTATACTTTGAACCTCTTAAAGAAGAGTATGTTTTTAATATCATTAAGAAAGAAAAAGAAAAAGGAAACTTAGTTGGGATTATTGCTCAATTTGGTGGTCAAACTCCTATTAAACTCGCAAAATTTTTACATGATAATAAACTTCCAATTCTTGGAACACAATACACCTCGATTGATTTAGCAGAAGATAGAGATAGATTTAGAAATTTACTTAATAAGTTAAACCTAAAACAGGCTGAAAGTGGAATTGCTAAAACTTTTAAACAAGCTATTCAAATAGCTGAAAAAATTGGTTTACCTTTAATGGTTAGGCCTTCGTATGTTCTAGGTGGAAGAGCAATGGAAATTGTTCACAAAAAAAATCAACTTAAAAATTTTGTTGAGGAAGCTTTTAAGGCAGCTGAAGAAAATCCAATTTTGATTGATAAGTTTATCGATCATGCAATGGAAGTAGATGTGGATGCAATATCTGATGGAAAACAAGTTCATGTTGCAGGTATAATGCAGCATATTGAAGAAGCTGGTATTCACTCTGGAGACTCAGCTTGTAGCTTACCTCCTATATCAATCAAACCTTACTTAATTAAAGAAATTGAAAATCAAACTAAAAAATTAGCTTTAGCATTAAAAGTAAAAGGTTTTATGAATATTCAATTTGCAATCAAAAAAGATGAAATTTATGTAATTGAAGTAAATCCTAGAGCAAGTAGAACAGTTCCATTTGTCTCAAAAGCTAAGGGTCTTCCTCTTGCTAAAATCGCATCAAGAATAATGGCTGGTGAAAAACTTTCTAAATTTAATTTAAAAGATAAATCTAAAGGAATGTTCGCAGTAAAAGAGGCTGTATTTCCTTTCAATAAATTTCCTAATAGCGACTTACTTCTTGGTCCTGAAATGAAATCAACTGGTGAAGTTATGGGATTTGATAAAAACTTTGGAATGGCCTTTGCTAAAAGCCAAATAGCTTCAGCTAATTCTTTACCAAAGCAAGGTCTTGCCTTCATATCTTTGAAAGACTCTCATAAAGATGAGGGAATTGATTTAGCAAAAGAACTAATAAAGTTAAATTTTTCATTATGTGCAACAAAAGGAACTGCAGAATATATTAGAAAATATGGAATTAAGTGTAAAATTATTAACAAAGTAAGTAGTGGATCTCCACATATAGTTGATGTTCTTGATTCTAAAAAAATTGCCCTAGTTATAAATACAGGTGGAGGAAATACTGAACATAGATTAAATGATGCTATTGCACTTAGAAGAGCAACACTTAAAAATAAAGTTCCATATTGCACCAATATGTCAACTGCTCAAGCTTGCCTGGAGGCAATCAAATCTCTTAAAACTCAAAAATTAAAAGTAACTTCTCTTCAAGATATTAAAAATGTCCGAGATAATTAAAATTGGAGTTACTAAAAACCATAATCAAGAAATAATTTAAGTAACGGAAATAAATTTAATTGCAGGCAAAGGTATTGTTGGGGATAGACATTTCAAAGATTATAATGATCCATTTAATCATTTAACAATTATTGAAAGTGAAAATATAGATGCATATAATTTAAAAAATAAATTAAATATTCCTTACTTAAACTTCAGAAGAAATATTGTGTCAAAAGGGATAAAATTAAATGAGCTTGTTGAAAAAAGAATTAAGATTGGATCTGTTGAACTAGAAGTGATAGATTTATGTAGGCCTTGTCGACACCTTTCAGAAAAATTAATTAGAAATGACATTATCAAAGAATTTTTAAGAAAAGGTGGTATAAGATGTCAGATAATAAATGACGGAAAAATATCATTAAGCGATCAGATAAAAATTATTTGACCTTCCAATCTGTAGTAAACGTCACATAATTTACCTGTATACATCTTCTTTCTTTAACGATTGTCTTCTTTTCCATTCCATGCCAAGTATTAGGTCCACTAGTAAACATGTAACCATAGTTATTTTTGTATGGAACAGTTTTAACTTTTTCTAGTTTTTCATTATAAAAATCTGTTCCTAAATCTTCAGACTCATTAGCATTATTTACAAAAATTAAGCCTGACATTAGTTTTTCTTTAATATCACAATGAGGCTTTAACCAAAAACCCTCTCGATCACAAATAACTTCTACTCTCACATATGAATTAGACAAATCTTTATTTATCATTTTTGAAATAGTTTGATGTACTTCTTTAGATTGAAGTTCGTTAATAAATTTTACTAAATTTGGAAATTGTTTTTCATTTTTTTTTGTTACAAAACATCTAAATTTAATTGCTTTACCTCCAGAGGCTATCCCCTCTCTAAACTCTGCGGCGCCACCATCGATAGCTCTTGTTCCATCATAACTAAGATTATGTTTACTCACATCTGGAATATCTGTTTTAATAATTTCACCTATTGCCTCATTGGATAAAGCATTATCATACTCCCAATGGTCGAAGGGGAACTCATGTTTTTTAGATTGGTTTTTAATTGAGTCTAAAAATGACATTATATTAATTGTTTTTTAATTTCTTTTGCTATCCTACTAGTTTCATTAAGAATTTCATAGTCCCAAGTTTCTAGATTGGTTTCTAATTTTTTAATAATGTTTAATCGGTAAAAAAGTTCTTTGAACTTTTGAATCCTTTGATCATTTTTTTTTGCTGGTATATCTCCTATGTAAATTGGTTTTCCTGTTAGAGCGGCTTCAGAAATCATTGATGTAGAATCACATGTTACAGAAATATATTTAGCCAAAGATAAAGCAGATAAATAAGCTTTCTTATCAACAGTTTCTATTACTAAACTATTATCACCTATTTTAACTTTGCTTAATTCAATAATATTTTTAGGAGTTCTCATAGATGGAACAACAATACCCTGAAGATTATTTTTTTTAACTAAATTATTAAATAAATTTAGAATGTTCAAAATATTTTCATCTGTATAATCATAATGTTTTGTAGGACCTCCTAAAATCAATAGAAAATATTCTTTTCCTTTTTGCAATCGATCTTTCAGATAATTGGTATGTTTATTAATTTCTTCTTTTGTAAGATAGTGCATAGCTCCTTTTGTTGAAAAAACATTTTCACCTGAAATCTGGTCATGTTCTGGAGCGATAACATAAGTAAAATTATCTAAATTTACCTTTGGATCTTGAATATGAATATTAATGATCTTTTTAGATGAAATTTTTTTTAAGTAAATTGAAGGAATAACACTTTTTCTCCCACAAGAAATTATTATATCGAAATCTTCTGCATTTATCTTTTTAAACACTCTTTGAGATATAGGTGTTATTTTTGGAGGAAATATTTTCCAAAAATTATTTAGTTCAACTGTATGGTGAGTAAAATCCAGATCTAAAGCTTTCGCCAATCCTTCAACCTGACTGATCATGCCATGCATTCCCTGAGTTAATAATATGCCTTTTAATTTAGTCATTAATCACTATATAGCTCTCATATGAGTCAAAATCCAACTAAACACACAAAAGTGTTAATAATTGGATCTGGTCCTGCCGGATACACTGCTGCAGTTTATGCTGCTAGAGCAATGTTAAAACCAATATTAGTTTATGGGGCGCAACCAGGTGGGCAATTAACAACAACTACAGATGTAGAAAACTATCCAGGATTTTCAGATGTAATACAAGGTCCGTGGCTTATGGATCAAATGAAAGATCAAGCTAAAGCTGTTGGTACAGAAATGATTGAAGACCATATTGGATCAGTAAATTTAAAATCTAATCCATTTGAAGCTGTTGGTGATAGTGGTCAAAAATATACTGCTGATAGTATTATAATTTCTACAGGTGCCCAAGCAAGATGGTTAAATATAAAATCTGA
Organism: uncultured Pelagibacteraceae bacterium; assembly: GCA_902573585.1. Taxonomy (GTDB): domain Bacteria; phylum Pseudomonadota; class Alphaproteobacteria; order Pelagibacterales; family Pelagibacteraceae; genus Pelagibacter. Next base: position 50,746 of record CACGKH010000001.1, on the reverse strand, counting down.
ACAAGAATTTAGAGGCTTTGGAGTATCAGCCTGTGCAACTTGTGATGGTTTCTTCTTTAAAGACAAGGAAGTTGCAGTAGTAGGAGGTGGGAATGCTGCCGTTGAAGAGGCGATGTTCTTAACTAAATTTGCATCAAAAGTTAAATTAATTCACAGAAGAGATAGTTTAAGAGCAGAAAAAATGCTTCAGAAAAAACTAATGGAAAATAAAAAAATTGAAATAGTTTGGGACTCAGTTGTTGAGGATGTGATTGGTGACCAAGAACCAAAAAATGTTAAAGGAATTAAAATTAAGAATTTAAAAACTAATAAAGTAAATGAAATAAAATTAGATGGATTATTCATCGCAATTGGTCATGATCCAGCAACTCAATTGTTTAAGGATCAATTAAAAATGGATCAAGAAGGCTATTTAATTACTAAACCAGACTCTACTGAAACTAATGTACCAGGTGTTTATGCTGCGGGAGATGTTAAAGATAAAACTTTTAGACAAGCTGTAACTGCTGCTGGAATGGGTTGTATGGCGGCACTTGAAGCTGAAAAATTTTTATCTCACTAATTAAGACAAACTTTCACAAAAAGACTTAATTCTATCCATTGCTTTTTGTAAATTTTCCATTGAAGTTGCATAAGAAATTCTAAAATAACCATCCAATCCAAAAGCTGAGCCCTGCACAACTGCTACATTAGATTTATCAAGTAATTTTTGAACAAAATCTGTATCTGTCTTTAATTTAGTTTTCTTATTCAATAACCCTTTACAGCTTGGAAATACGTAAAAAGCACCATTGGGTGTTAAACAAGTTATTCCTTTTATATTGTTCAAACTTTTAACAACAAAATCTCTCCTTTCTTTAAATGCGTCAGATCTTTCTTGAATAAAATCTTGTACTCCATTTAATGCTTCAACTGCAGCAGCTTGACTTACAGATGAAGGGTTTGATGTAGATTGAGATTGGATTTTTCCAATAGCTTTAATCATATCTTTAGGGCCAGCAGCATAACCAATTCTCCAGCCAGTCATAGCATAAGATTTACTCACACCATTCATTGTGAGAGTTCTGTCTTTTAGTTTTGAAACTTGAGCAATCGTAAAAAAGTTAAAGTTATCATATTTTATATGTTCGTATATGTCATCACTTAGTATATGAATTTTTTTATTTTTAATTAAAACTTTTGCTAAATCCTCTATTTCATTTTTAGTATAACCTGCACCAGTTGGATTAGATGGTGAATTTAAAATTAGCCATTTTGTTTTTTTAGAGATAGCTTTTTGGAGTTTTTTTGAAGTTAATTTAAATCCATCTTTTTCATCGCATTTTATTATCTTTGGTTTTCCTCCTGCTAGTAAAACCATATCTGGATAAGACACCCAATATGGTGCTGGGATTATTACCTCATCACCTTTGTTAAGTGTTGCCATAAAAGTATTATATAAAACTTGTTTTCCACCAGTCCCAACAGTTATTTGATCCACAGTAAAATCTAAATTATTTTCTCTCTTAAATTTTTCAATAATTGCTTTTTTCAAAGCTGGAGTGCCATCAACTGCAGTGTATTTGGTGTCTCCATCTTTTATAGCTTGTATGGCGGCATTTTTTATATTGTCTGGTGTATCAAAATCAGGCTCTCCAGCACCAAGACCTATAACATCTTTCCCTGCCGCTCTTAATTCTCGAGCTTTTTGCGTCACTGCAATTGTCGGTGATGGTTTAATTCTTTTTAAACTGTCTGATATTATGCTCATTGAAATATAAATTAATTCTACTACGTTCTTTAATATATGGAAAATACTTATCAAGATTTAATTACAGATATTCAGAGTAAAAATCCAAAAATAAGTGGAAAACTCGAAGGTGGTAAAAAATTTAAAATTAAATCTGACTTCAAACCTGCAGGAGATCAGCCAGGAGCTATTAAAAAATTAGTTAATGGGGCGAATAAAGAGGAATTTAATCAAGTATTACTTGGAGTGACAGGTTCTGGAAAAACTTTTACAATGGCAAAAGTTATCGAAGCAACAAATAGACCAGCATTAATTTTAGCTCCAAACAAAACACTTGCAGCTCAACTTTATGGTGAAATGAAAACATTTTTTCCAGATAATGCTGTTGAATATTTTGTATCTTATTATGATTATTATACTCCAGAAGCTTATGTTCCAAGATCAGACACTTATATTGAAAAAGAAGCTTCTATTAATGAACAAATAGATCGAATGAGACACTCAGCTACAAGATCACTTCTCGAAAGAGATGATGTTTTAATAGTTGCCAGTGTTTCTTGTATATATGGTTTGGGATCTGTTGAAGCTTACAGTAAAATGACTTTAACACTTCAAAAGAATTATGATTACAATAGAGAACAAATAATAAAATCATTGGTTGCTCTACAATATAAAAGAAATGATCAAAATTTTTATAGAGGTACATTTAGAGCACGTGGTGAGTATTTAGAAATTTTTCCATCACATTTAGAAGATAGAGCTTGGAGATTGAGTTTGTTTGGAGACAAACTTGAAAAAATTGAGGAATTTGACCCTCTTACAGGTGATCAAGTGAGAGAATTAAGTTTGGTCAAAGTTTATGCAAACAGTCATTACATAACTCCAAAACCAACAATTGAACAAGCTGTCATCAACATAAAAAAAGAATTAGAAATTACTCTTAAAAAACATAAAGCTGAAAATAAATTATTAGAGGCTCAAAGATTAGAAGAAAGAACTAAATTTGATCTTGAGATGATTGAAGCAACTGGTTCTTGTGCGGGTATTGAAAATTATTCAAGGTTTTTATCTGGAAGAAAACCAGGTGAACCACCTCCTACTCTTTTTGAATACTTTCCTGATAATACTTTAATCTTTGTAGATGAATGTCATGTAACAGTTCCTCAACTTAATGGAATGTATAAAGGTGATAGATCTAGGAAAAGTACTTTAGCAGAGTATGGTTTTAGACTTCCATCATGTATGGATAATAGACCATTGAAGTTTGAAGAATGGGACTTAATGAGAACTCAAACAGTATTTGTATCAGCAACACCAGGTCCTTGGGAGTTAGGACAAACAAAAGGGAAATATATTGATCAGGTTATTAGACCTACAGGACTAATAGATCCACCAGTTGAAATTAGACCTGCAAAAAATCAAGTTGATGATCTTATGCATGAATGCAAAAAGGTAGTTGAAAAAAATCATAGAGTTTTAGTTACAACACTCACAAAAAAGATGGCAGAAGATTTGACAGAATACCTTCATGAAAATGGGGTTAAGGTAAGATATCTACATTCCGACATAGACACCCTTGAAAGAATTGAAATAATGAGAGATTTAAGGATGGGTGTATTTGATGTTTTGGTTGGAATAAATCTTTTGAGAGAGGGGCTAGATATACCTGAATGTGCATTAGTTGGAATTCTAGATGCAGATAAAGAAGGTTTTTTAAGATCAGAAACTTCTTTAATACAAACAATTGGTCGGGCAGCTAGAAATGTTGATGGTAAAGTTATTTTGTATGCTGATAAAGAAACTAAAAGCATTAAAAAGGCTATGCAAGAAACTGACCGAAGAAGATCTATTCAACTTGCTTATAATAAAAAACACAAGATAGATGCTAAAAGTGTTAAAAAAGAAATAAGTGATATTTTAGAGAGTGTTTACGAAAAAGATTATGTAAAAATAAGCGAGGGATCTAACGTTGGTGGAAACTTAAAGAAGCATCTTAAAGCTTTAGATAAAAAGATGAAGGAATCAGCCTCAAACCTTGAATTTGAGGAAGCTGCTAAAATTAGAGATGAAATAAGAAAATTACAAAGCACTGAACTTGAAATAACTTTAAACCCTAAGATAAGACAGTATGATGTAAAAAATAAAATTTACCCTAAGGGTAGATCTACTCTAGGGATGCCTGGTACGAGAGTTACAAAAAAAAGGGATAAAAAGTGGAAGCACGGAAGATAATAATTACTGGCGGAGCAACTAGAATAGGTGCTGCAATCGCTCAAAAATTATCTGGTCCAAATATAGAAATTGTGATCCACTACAATAAGTCAAAATCTAAAGCTGAAGGTTTAAAGAAGAAATTACAACAATTTGGAACAAAAGTTCATTTGGTCAAAGGTGATTTGAGTAAAGAGAGAGATGTATATAAAATAATTAAATTCTCTAAATCAAAAATGAAATTTTTTGATTGCTTAGTAAATAATGCCTCATTATTTGAAAACGATAAATTGGAAAACTTTACTTCTATGAGCTGGGAAAATCATATTTCTACAAATCTTAAGGCCCCTGCTCTTTTATCAAAAGAATTTTCAAAAAATGTTAAAGGTAAAAATAACAATATAATCAATATAATTGATCAAAGAATATTCAAATTAACACCTTATTTCTTCTCATACACATTAAGTAAAACAGGTCTATATACTTTAACTAAAACAAGTGCGATGAGCTTTTCACCTAACATACGAGTTAATGGAATAGCGCCTGGACCAACAATCAAAAATAAAAGACAATCTGAAAAACACTTTAAAAGTCAATATTTAGCAACTCCACTTAAACAACAAGTTGATGTGAATGAGATTTGTAATGCAGTTGACTTTTTTATAAAAAACAGTTCTATTACAGGTCAAGTTTTAGCAATAGATAGTGGTCAAAGCTTAAACTGGCAAACACCAGATATACAAAAAGGGAAGGAATGAAAAAAAACAATCTAAAAATTGTAAAAATAGACAAAAACAAAAGCTTATTTAACTATGAGAAAAAAATTCTAATTAATGAACTTATTTTAGATTTAAAGCTTGGCTATTATGATTTTGAGAAAGAGAAAGCACAAAAAGTAAAATTTAGTTTGGAAATTGATTATCAAGACAAAAAGCCCTCGAATGATAAAGATCTTAGGTCAATTGTAAATTATGCAACTATTGTTAAATTAATTAAAAAGCTTATTAAAAAGAAACATTATAATTTCTTAGAAACTTTAGCTGAAGCTGTTTTTGATGAACTTTTTAAAGATAAGAGAATAGGTAAAATAATGTTAAAAATTGAAAAACTAGAAATCTTAAAAGAATGTTCATCAGTTGGTATTCAAATTACCAAAAAAAGAAGTCATGATAAGTACTGAAGTTGGAAAAGAAGTAATAAAAAAAGAACTCCCGCTAATTCCTAAACTACCTGGTGTTTATCGAATGTTAAATGATAAGGGAGACATCCTTTATGTTGGAAAAGCAAAAAATTTACCTAACAGACTTAAAAGTTATGTCTCTGAAAAAAACCATATTATTCGAACTGAAAGAATGTTGTCTCAAACTGTTAGACTTGAAATTACAACAACTACAAATGAAAGTGAGGCCTTATTGCTAGAGGCCAATTTAATCAAAAAACATAAACCTAAATTTAATATATTACTTAAAGATGATAAATCTTTTCCGTATATATTTATTTCTAAGCATGAGTTCCCTCGTATAGAAAGACATAGAGGGGCAAAAAATAAACCAGGTAAATATTATGGGCCTTTTGCAAGTTCACTTGCAGTTAATAGTGCAATAAAAACTCTTCAAAGAATATTTTTGTTAAGATCTTGTACTGACAAGCAAGTAGAGGCAGGAGATAAAACTTGTTTTAATTATTTTTTAAAAAGATGTGCTGGTCCTTGTGGTGGGAAGATAAATAAAGAGGACTATGCTAAATTAGTAGAAGCAGCTGACGAGTTTCTAAGTAAAGGTCGTTCTAGAAAAATACAACAAACACTTTCATCACAAATGGAAAATGCAAGTGAAGAGTTAGATTTTGAAAAAGCCGCAATAGTAAGAGACAAAATAAAATCTTTAAATATTATTCAATCATCTTTAACAATTAGTGATGTAAATTTGACTGAAGCGGACGTAATTGCTGGATACAAAGAGTCGGGTAAAACCTGTATTCAAGTATTTTTCTATAGGTCAAAACAAAATTGGGGTAATCAGGCTTTTTTCCCAAAACATGACCCTGATGAAAAATTTAGCAACATATTAAATTCTTTTGTATCTCAATTTTATGAAAATAAAGCTGTTCCACGATCAATTATTCTTAGTGAAGAAATAAAAGAAAAAAAATTAATCGAAAAAACTTTATCAAAAAAAGAAAATAAACAAATAAATATTTCTATCGCAAAAAAAGGATCAAAATTAAAAGTTATAAATCTTGCAATCAAAAACGCTAAAAATAGTTTAAATCGAAATCTTTATGAAAATCAGAATAATAGAAAATTACTTGATGAAATTTCCAAAAAATTCAAAATTGAAAATACTATTAGTCTTATTGAAGTATATGACAATAGCCATATTCAAGGAACAAATAGTGTTGGTGCTTTAATTACTTATGGTGAGGAAGGCTTTATTAAAAAAAGATATAGAAAATTTAATATTAAGAATGAAAACTTTAAACAGGATGATTACGGAATGATAAGAGAGGTTTTAGGACGAAGATTTAAACGTGCAATACAAGAAAAGGGAAATTATTTAACATTTCCAGATTTAGTATTAATTGACGGTGGAAAAGGACAATATTCGTCAGCAAGGGAGACTCTTAATGAGCTTGGATTAAATGAAATACCTGTAATAGCTATTGCAAAAGGAAAATTTAGAAATAGTGGAAATGAAACATTTTTTTACAATGGTAGAGAGTATAAATTTACGAGAAATGATCCTACTCTATTTTTTTTGCAGAGAGTCCGTGATGAAGCTCATCGATTTGCGATTAGCGCACATAGAGCCAAACGAAAAAAAGGAATTACTCGATCTTTGCTAGATCAAATCGAGGGAATTGGCGCAATTAGAAAAAGAGCGTTATTAAATCATTTTGGATCAGCCAGAGCAGTAGAATCTGCTAGTCTTGATGAAATTAAATCAGTTGAAGGTGTTGAGGCAAAAGTAGCAAAAAAGATATATAACTTCTTTCACGAATAAAAAAATATGCTTAGAAAAATACCAAATATACTAACTGTAGGAAGAATTTTAATTGTACCGTTTTTTGTATTAGCATTTTATTTACCTGGTTTTTACGGAGACCTAACGGCTTTAATATTATTTATTGTTGCATCCTTTACTGACTTTTTAGATGGTATGCTGGCAAGATTACTTGGGGAAGAATCTAAACTTGGAGAACTATTAGACCCTATTGCTGACAAGATCATTGTAGCAACTGCTCTTATTTTATTAGTAATGGATGGTACCATTCGTCATTACGAGGTTATAGCTGCTATAATAATTTTAACCCGTGAAATTTTAATTTCAGGTTTAAGAGAATTTTTAGCAAAAGGAAGAATTAAACTTCCTGTATCAAATCTTGCTAAACTAAAAACAGTTTTACAAATGGTTTCTATAGCTCTTTTACTTTCTGGAGAGACTGGTAATAAGATAATCAATTTTCAGGACTATAATGCTCAAACTATAGGAATTATTCTTTTATGGCTTTCTGCTGCTTTAACTCTTTTTACAGGATACGACTATATGCGAAAAGGAATCGATCACGCAATTTCTGAGGATAATAAAAATTAAGCTGCTTTTTTCTTTTTAACTAAAGCTTGATAACTCTCGTTTAAGTCTATTATCATTTCACAAACCTTAAATTTATTTTCTGCAATACAAGATACAGGCGTAACTTCAGCTGCAGTCCCAGTCAAAAAACATCCTACAAAACTAGAAAGTTCGGTAGGGCTAATTTTTCTTTCATGAACTTTAATATTTTTAGATTTAGCAATTCCAATAACTGTTCTTCTTGTAATTCCATCTAAAAAGGAGTCAGGTATAGGAGTATGTAAATCACCATTTTTATCTTTAAAAAAAATATTTGCCCCAGTTGCTTCAGCTATATTGCCTTCATGGTCTAACATTAAAGAGTCTGTATAACCTTGTTTTTCTGCTTCATGTTTTGAAAGAGTACAAATCATATATAGCCCTGATGCTTTAGTATCCCATGGAATTGTATTAGGAGCTGGTCTTCTCCAATTAGAAATATTTAACTTAATTCCCTCCACTTTTAATTTTGGATCAAAATAAGATCCCCATTCCCAAGTTGCTATTGCAACATGAATCTTTGTTTGTTGCGCAGAGATAGCCATCATTTCACTTCCTCTCCAGGCAACTGGTCTAACATAGCCGTTTTCTACTTTTTGAGTTAAAATGATTTTTTTTGATGCTGCATTTATCTCGTCTTCGGTATAAGGTATTTCAAAACCCATTCTCTGAGCTGAATAAAATAATCGAGAAGTGTGTTCCTCAAGTTTAAAAATAGATCCATCATAAACTCTTTCTCCCTCAAATACACAACTAGCATAATGTAATCCGTGGCTTAATACATGAAATTTAACATCTGACCAATCAACTAATTCGCCATTGTACCATATTTTGCCTGATCTTTTATCGTAGGGTATCATGTTATGAAATATAAAATTCTTACTGAAAAATATCTTTGTATCTATAATATGTCAATATAACTTACCAATAATGAAAGAACTTTTATATCTAAAAGATGATCAATTGAAAGATTTAATAGAAAAACTATTTATAGGTTACAGAGAAACATTTTCAGACTCAAAGAAAATTCTTGATAAATATTCGATTGGTTTAGCACATCAAAAAGTTATACATTTGGTTTCTATGTATGAGGGGATCTCTATTTCTAAACTATTAAGGAAATTAAAAGTTACAAAACAAAGTTTGAACAGAGTGCTTAAAGACTTGATCAAGTTAGAAGCAATAATTTTTAAGAAAGATGAACAAGATACAAGAATTAAACATATTTTTTTAAGTGAAAAAGGACAAAAAATGTTTGATGAAATTTTTGAGATACAAAAAAAGAGAATTTATAATGCACTTCTTAGTTCTAGTTCAGAAGAAGTTATCAATTTTGATAATGTGTTAAAAAAAATAATAAATGGATAATTTTATAGCTCATATTTTGGTTGTTGATGATGATGATGGTATCAGGTCTTTAGTCAAAAAATTTTTAAATGAAAATAATTATTTAGTTACTACCGCTGAAAATGCCGAAGATGCTCTAGAAAAAATTAAAATAATAAATTTTGATTTAATTATTTTAGATATAATGATGCCTGGTAAAAATGGTTTAGAGTTTATAAAAGAAAATAAAAAAGAGATTGAGACACCTATAATTTTATTGACAGCTAAGGGTGAAGTTAAGGAAAGAGTTGAAGGATTAGAAATAGGGGCAGATGATTATTTACCTAAACCTTTTGAACCAAGAGAATTAATTTTGCGAATTCAAAATATAATTGAGAAAACAAAAAAAAATACTCAAAAAAAGAGTAATTAAATTTGAAAATATTAAAATAGATTTAAATAAACTACTAATTACTAAAAAAAATTTTGAATTTAAAATTAATAACACAGAAAAAAAGATACTAGAGAAAATGATTAATAACCCAGGTAAAACCTTTTCCCGTGAGGATATCGGGAATTTTATAGATTTAGACAAAGAAAGATCAATTGATGTAATAATAACCAGGTTAAGAAAAAAAATTGAAATTGATCCGAAGAAACCCAAGTTCTTACAAACAATTAGAGGAGCAGGATATGTTTTATGGATTGAATAAATTTATAAAAAATGTTTTACCAAAGAGATTATTTTATAGGGCATTATTAATTGTTGCTGTTCCAGTAATTCTTTTACAATTAATTATAACAATTGTTTTTTTTGATAGTCTTTGGATAAAAACCAATAAAGGAATGACTAAAGCTCTAGTAAATGAGATAAATACTTTTATTGAAATATACAATGATGAAATTTATGAAAAGGATGAAATTACAAATCTTTTTTCAATATATCAAAATTTAAATATAGAATTTATTGATGATAAAAATTTTAAATACGACTATGAAGAAAGATGGTTTAGTCCAATAGACAGGACTCTCAGAAGAGAATTAAAATCAAAGTTTGGTTCAAATACATTTTGGTTTGACACTGTAAGTTACAAAGAACTTATAGATATGAGGATTAAATCTGATTTAGGTTATTTTAAATTTTTAATTCCAAAAGATAGAGTTACAAGTTCTTCTGCTAGAATATTTGCTCTCTGGATTACAGTTCCAGCTGCAATAGTAATTTTTATTTCACTAATATTTCTGAAAAATCAAACCAAGCCGATAATAAAACTTGCAAAAGTAGCTGAAAAATTTGGCAAGGGAGAAGAAATTGGTGAGTTTAAACCATCAGGCGCATCTGAAATAAGACAAGCAGGCTATGAATTTGATAAAATGAGAAAAAGAATTATTAGACACTTAAATCAAAGATCAGAAATGCTTTCAGGTATTAGTCACGACTTAAGAACACCTCTTACAAGAATGAAACTTCAAATGGCATTTATTAAGGATAAAGATTTGAGCAACAAACTCTCGGAAGATATAAATGAAATGGAAAAAATGTTGAATGAATACCTTCAATTTACAAGTTCTTCTTATTTAGAAAAACACGATGAGTTTAATTTAAGCAAATTAATTGATGAAATAGTTAAAAAATACGACAACGAAAATATCCAAATAAATCTAATACCTGAAGTTTATATAAATGGCAGAAAAAATTTAATTAAAAGATCTATTAATAACTTAATTGATAATGCTATTAAATATGCAGATAAGTTAACGTGGAATTAAATAGAAGTAATAATAATCTATTTATTAAGATTGAGGATAATGGTCCAGGAATACCAGAAAAAGAATATGACAATGTATTTAAACCTTTTTATAAAATTGACAAAGGCAGAGCTGACTCAAAGTCAAGTGTTGGATTAGGACTATCTATAGCGTCTGATATAGTAAGATCACATGGTGGAAATATCAAACTTGAAAAATCTTCTATGAATGGCCTTGGAGTTAAGATTTTTTTGCCTGTCTAGAATTTCTTTTTTTTTGGACTTTTAATTGATCAATTTTTTTTTCTAGATTTTCAACCCTTTTCAATAAGATTTCAAATTCATCTTTACTAGTCAACTTCATTTTAAAAACGATTTCATCTCTTTTAGATTTTAAAATTGTCATTAATTCATTTGCAAGATCTTTTGATGAAATCAAGCCCTGCTCAAACAATTTAGCAAGTTTATCAAAAACATATTTAGAATTTTTCATATATTTATATAATATCTTAATATAATTATAATCTATATTTTAATTTACAATGTTCATTAATAATTTTGACCCAGTAGCAATTCAAATTTTTTCGATAGAAATTAGGTGGTATTCTTTGGCGTATATTGGAGGAATACTGCTCGGATGGACTTTATGTAAAAAAATTTTTATTTCTAATGAAGATTTAAAAGATAAATTTGATGATTTTATTTCTTATGTAATTATAGGCATTATTATTGGAGGAAGACTTGGATATATATTATTTTATAATCCAAGTTACTATTCCAATAACTTAATAGATATTCTAAAAATTTGGCAGGGTGGGATGTCATTTCATGGAGGTCTTATTGGCGTTATAGTTGCAAGTATATTATATTCAAAAAAAAATAATCAAAATACTTTTGAATATTTAGATCTAATTTCAATAGTTGCACCAGTTGGAATATTTTTTGGAAGGATTGCAAACTTTATTAATTCTGAATTATATGGGTTCGAAACAAATTTTCCTTGGGCTGTAAAATTCATTAAAGTAGATAATTTATATCGTCATCCAACTCAATTATATGAAGCATTTTTTGAGGGCCTAGTATTATTTTTCATTTTGGTGTATTTTAGAAATAAGGGGTTTATGAAAGTCCCAGGGCTAATCTCTGGTTTATTTTTAATTTTATATTCAATTTTCAGATTTATGATTGAGTTTTTGCGAGTTCCTGATGAACAATTAGGATATTTATTTTTTAATTTAACAATGGGGCAAATAATAAGCTTTATATTTTTTTTAGCGGGAACATATTTACTCCTAACCAAATATGGAACCAAAAAAGAATTATAATCTTCCTCTAGACAAATTTATAAATTTTTCTCTTTACGATAAGAAATATGGTTACTACATGAAAAAAAATCCATTTGGTAAAGAGGGTGATTTTATTACAGCGCCAAATATTTCAAGACTTTTTTCAGAAATGATAGCAATTTGGATTGTAAGTTTCTGGCAAAGTTTAGGGTCTCCCAAAAAATTTAATTTGATTGAACTTGGAGCAGGAAATGGTGAGATGATGAAAGATCTTATTGAAAGTTTTAAAAATTTTCCAATTTTTCTTAACTCATGCAATTTAATGATTCATGAAAAAAGTTCATCATTAATTAAAATTCAAAAAAAGAAATTAACAAAAACAAAAATAAGATGGATTCCTAGACTAAATAAAATAAAAAAAGAACCTTGTATATTTATTGCAAATGAATTTTTTGATGCAATTGCTATTAAGCAATTTAGAAAAGAAGGAAATATATGGTTTGAAAAATTTGTAAATTTAAAAAAAAATGATAAGGCATCCTTTTTTGAAAAAAAAATTGACATTAAAAAAATTGAAAAAAAAATTAAATTTAAAATTTCAAAAAATCAAAATTTTATTGAATATTCAGAACTAGGTTTCATTTATCTTAAAGATATTACTAAAATTATTAAAAAAAACACTGGTGGGCTTCTAATGATTGATTATGGGTATAATGAAAAAAAAATGAAAAATACTTTACGCGCAATATCAAATCATAAATTTGCCAATATTTTAGAGAATATTGGTAATATAGATATTACTCACAACATAAACTTTGATCTTTTTAAAAATTTTATAAAACAAATGGGCGGTTTGGAAAATAATTTATCGACTCAAAAAGAATTTTTACTAAAGATGGGAATAAAACAAAGAGCAGAAATAATATCTAGGAACCAAAGTTTTCTAAAAAAAGCTGATATATACTATAGATTAGGAAGACTAATTGATGAAAAACAAATGGGTAATCTATTTAAAGTTTTGTTAATAAAAAATAAGAAAAATAAATTTAAGCTAGGATTTTAAAATTGCTGACTTCTAAAAAATTATTGAAATATAAAAAAATTAATCATGGTTTTTTTAACAGAAATGGTGGCAAATCTGTTGGAATTTATAAAAGTTTGAATTGTGGCCCAGGATCAGATGATAATAGAAATAAAGTAAAACAAAATTTAAAAATTGCAAAAAACAAACTTAGTAAAAAATCAAAAAAAATTTTCTTACTTCATCAGATCCATAGTAATAAATTTGTTTTTATAAATAAAAATTTCAATTTCAATAACAATAAAATTAAAGCTGATGCTGTTATAACCAATCAGAAAAGACTTCCAATAGCTGTATTGACTGCAGATTGTGTACCAATTTTATTATATGACCGTAAAAATAATATTATTGCTGCCATTCATGCTGGGTGGAAAGGTGCTTTTAAGGGAATTATTACAAAGGTTATAAATTTTATGTTGAAAAAAGGCTGCGAAAAAAAAACAATTATTGCTGCTATAGGTCCATGCATAAAGCAAAACAGCTATAATGTAGGAGAAAATTTTAAAAGAAAGTTTGTTAAAAAAGACAAAAAAAACAAAATTTTTTTTAAAAAGAAAAAAAATATATTTCATTTTGATTTACCCAATTTTGTTAAATCTCAACTCAAATCAAACAAAATTACAAATATTGACACAATAAACCTTGATACTTTCGATAAAAAAAATAATTTTTTTAGTGCAAGAAGAGCTTTAAAATTAAAACATGATGATTATGGTAGAAATATTTCAATAATTATGATTAATTAAACTTTTCAATGAAATTATTAACTGGAAATAGTAATAAAGTCCTTAGTAGAAATATTGCTAAATATTTAAAATCTAAACTTGTAAATTCAAGTATAAGAAAATTTGCTGATGGTGAAATCTATGTAGAGATTAATGAAAATATTAGAGGAAATAGTATATTTATAATCCAGTCAGTATCATCTCCAGCAAATGATAACTTAATGGAATTATTATTGTGTATCGATGCGTTAAAAAGATCTTCAGCAAAAAATATAACTGCAGTTATTCCATACTTTGGATACGCCCGACAAGACAGAAAAATCGTTCCAAGAACATCTATATCTGCAAAACTTGTATCAAATTTAATCACTAAAGCTGGAGCTGACAGAGTTGTTACAGTTGACTTGCATGCAGGGCAAATCCAAGGTTTCTTTGATATTCCTGTAGATAACCTTTTTGCAACCCCAATATTTGCTCGACATGCTCGAAAAAAAATTAAAAGCAAAAAAATTATTTGTGTAGCTCCTGATGTTGGTGGGACTGAAAGAGCAAGAGCACTAGGAAAATTACTCAATGTTGGTCTAGCTATTGTTGATAAGAGAAGACCTAAACCAGGTAAATCAAAAGTTATGAATGTAATTGGAGAAGTAAAAGATCAAACCTGTATCATTGTTGATGATATAATTGATTCAGGTGGAACTATTGTCAATGCAGCCAAAGCTTTAAAAGAAAGAGGTGCAAAAGAAGTTTACGTTTATATTACCCACGGAGTATTAAGCGGCGACGCAGTTAAAAAAATTAAAAACTCAGTAATTAAAAATTTAGTAATTACAGATACAATTGATAATGGAGAAAAAACTAAAAATGTTAAAAATATAGAAGTTTTACCGATTTCGGGCCTAATGGGTGAAGCAATCAAAAGAATATCCAATTCAACTTCAGTATCAGATTTATTTAAATAATTACCTTGATTATTTGTAAACATGGGTTAAAAAACTCTGTTTTATGAATTCACTAGATGCAAACATTAGAGATAACTCTACTAAAGGGCAACTAAATGCCATTAGAGACAATGGAAATGTGCCAGCAATTATTTATGGTGGAAAAGATCAAAATCAAAAAATTTCTGTCTCTAAAAAATTTCTTAAAGCTCTAATTGAAAAAGAAAATTTTTTATCTAACATTATAACTCTCAAAATTGATGGAAAATCTCAAAATGTTCTTCCTCGTGAGGTTAAATATCATATTTTAAGTGATGAACCTACTCATGTAGATTTTTTAAGAGTATTGCCTGGTGTTAAAATTACGATTGAAGTTCCAGTTAATTTTATAAACCATGAAAAGTCTCCTGGTTTAAAAAGGGGCGGAGTTTTAAATATAGTTAGAAGAAAAGTTGAATTAAAATGTCCAAGTGAAAAGATACCTGAAAATTTAACTATAGATCTTGATGGCATCGACATAGGAGAAAGTTTTAAAATTTCATCTGTTAAATTAGATTCTGAAGTAACTCCAACTATTCAAGGTAGAGACTTTGTGATAGCAACATTAGCGGCACCAACTGTGATGAAAGAACCTGAGAAACCAGCTGAGGCTGAAGCAGTAGAGGGAGCTGAAGGAGCTGAAGGAACAGAGGGAGCAGCAGCTGCAGCAGATGGGGAAAAGCCAGCAGCAGAGGGAGCTAAGGGTGATAAAAAAGAAGGTGATGACAAAAAACCTGCTGATAAAAAACCAGCTGAAGAAAAAAAATAATAAATCAAAATTGAAAATTTAATTCCATTTATTTATGCTTTTATTTGTAGGATTGGGTAATCCAACACCAGATAGTGAAAATAATCGACACAACGTTGGATTTAAAATTATAGATAATATTAATAAAAAATTTGGTCTCTCAAAGCAAAAGCCTAAATTCAAGGGTCTTTTGACTACAGGAAATATTGGAAATGAAAAGGTCTATGCAATCAAACCTTTGACTTTCATGAATAATTCAGGAATTTGTATTAGAGAGCTTATCGAATATTTTAAAATTAATGCTGAGGATGTGATAGTTTTTCATGATGATCTTGATTTAGAGTTCGGAAAAATAAAAGCAAAATTTGGTGGATCGAGTGCAGGTCATAACGGTATAGCCTCAATAGATAAATTTATTGGTAAAGATTATTCAAGAGTAAGAGTTGGGATTGGAAAACCTAAGGGTAATATTGAGGTCGCAGATTATGTTTTACAAAATTTTGACGAAGATGAAGCAATTGGTATTGAAAAAATATCAAAAGATATTACAGATTCAATTTCAATTCTTGTTGAAAAAAAATTAGATTTATTTTCAAGCACTGTAAATAATAAATAATGAGTTTCAAATGTGGAATAGTCGGATTACCTAATGTAGGTAAATCAACTTTATTTAATGCTCTTACTAATTCGAGTAAAGCACAAGCTGCCAACTTTCCATTTTGCACAATTGATCCAAATGTTGGTGTTGTGCCTGTTCCTGACAACAGATTAAAAAATTTGGCTAAAGTATCTAAGTCAAAGAAAGTTATTAATACAACTATTTCATTTGTTGATATTGCTGGTCTTGTTAAAGGTGCCTCAAAAGGTGAAGGTTTGGGAAATAAATTTCTTTCTCATATAAGAGAAGTTGATGCTATCATTCATATGATAAGATGTTTTGACTCAGATGATATTCAAAATGTAAACCCAAACGTTGATCCAATTAGAGACCTAGAAATTATAGAAACTGAAATGATGCTTGCAGACCTTGAATCTATTCAGAAGAGATTGGAAAAAAATAATAAAAAAAATGTTGATGAGGAGCAATTAAAAATTCTTGAAATTGCTTTAGATTGTATAAATAATAACAAAGATATTTCTATATTAAAAAATGATTTTGATAAAAAACAACTCAATTTGAGTGGTTTACTATCCTTGAAGCCTAAAATATTTGTTTGCAATGTAGATGAACAAAGTGTGCAAAATGGTAACAAATACACGGAAAAATTTATTGATAAGTTTGGGCAAGAAAATACTTTGGTAGTTTCTGCTGATATTGAAAATCAAATAAATGAGCTAGAAATGAGTGAAAAAAAAAATTATATGGAAATGATTGGTTTAAAAGAAACTGGATTAGATATGTTAATTCAAAAAGGTTATAAAATTCTTGAATTAGATACTTATTTTACTTCTGGACCAGAGGAAACCAGAGCATGGACTATTCAAAAAAATTGCACAGCTCCAAAAGCTGCTGGAGAAATTCATACAGATTTTGAAAAAGGATTTATTAGAGCCGAAACGGTTTCTTATACTGATTTTGTTGCTAATGATGGATGGGTAAATTCAAAAACAAATGGTAAAATGAGACTAGAAGGAAAAGACTATATTGTTAAAGATGGCGATGTATTAAACTTCCGTTTCAATACGTGACCAAATTCGTTTCATACTAAAATAAACCAGAATTGTTAAAATTATTAAATACACAATTGCTTTAAAACCCATCTGGTGTCTTGCCTCTAGATGGGGTTCTGCTGTCCACATCAAAAATGTTGTTACATCTTTAGACATCTGTTCAACTGTTGCATTTGTACCATCGGCATACTCAACTAACCCATCAGACAATTGATTAGACATTTTTATTTTATTTCCATACATGTACTTATTATAGTAAACTCCGTCGTCTAATATAAATCCAGCTGGTGGACTTTCATATCCTTGAAGAAGTGAATAAATATAATCAACTCCTCCTCCTCTTGCTTTTACTAAAACTGACATATCTGGAGGATAAGCACCACCATTAGCAGCTTGAGCAGCTTTAACATTTTCATATGGCATAACAAATTTATCAGATAATTTTCCAGGCCTTGTAAACATCTCACCATCAGCGTTTGGTCCATCTTTAACCTCAAAAGATGCTGCGATTGCCTTTACTTGTGCCTCTGTAAATTCTGGTCCACCCTTTTCTGCTAAATTTCTATAACTTACGTATTTCATTGAATGGCAAGAAGAACATACCTCGGTATATACCTGATATCCTCTTTGAAGTGCTCCACGATCAAACTTTCCAAAAAGACCTTTAAAGCTCCAATCTGTCTTTAGATATTCCACTTTTTCAGCAGAGTAAGAATTTTGAGAATATCCAAAAACTAGAATAATTGAAAAAAATATTTTAAAAAAATTTTTCACTAATTATTTAAACTTTCTCTATTTCTGGCTGTTGCTAAATTTGGTGACCCACCCAAAACCGGTTCTGTAATGCTCAATGGCACCGGAAGGGTTTTTTCTTTAAACCCTAAAACTGGAAGGATTACTAAAAAGTGTAAAAAATAATATGCTGTGGCCACTCTAGCTATCAACAAGTATAAGCCCTCCGCAGGCATCGCTCCCACATAGCCTAAAATTAATACATCAGCAACTAGTATCCAATAAAATTGTTTATATAATGGTCTGAACACTGCAGATCTAATTTTGGATGTATCAAGCCATGGTAGAGCTGCTAAAATTAAAATTGCAGATAACATTGCAACTACTCCCAAGAGTTTATCAGGAACAGATCTCAAAATTGCATAAAAAGGTAGCAAATACCATTCAGGTACAATATGAGCAGGTGTAACTAATGGATCTGCTTCAATATAGTTATCTGCATGTCCTAAAATATTTGGTGCATAAAAAACAAAAAAAGCAAAAACAATCATAAACATTAATAATGCAAAACCATCTTTAATAACTATATACGGATGAAACGGGACCGTATCTTTAGAGGGTTTTTCAATATCAATACCTACAGGATTATTGTTACCTGGGACATGAAGTGCCCAAATATGAAGAACAACTAAACCTAAAATTAAAAAAGGTATTAGATAATGAAGAGTAAAAAATCTTGTTAATGTCGGGTTGTCTACTGAGTAACCTCCCCATAACCAGGTTACGATTCCCTCTCCGACTAGAGGTATCGCACTAAATAAATTTGTTATAACAGTTGCTCCCCAAAAACTCATTTGTCCCCATGGCAGTACGTAGCCCATAAAAGCTGCTGCCATCATTAACAAATAAATAATAATACCAATTATCCATATAATTTCTCTTGGAGACTTGTAAGACCCATAAAACAATGATCTAAAAATATGAATGTAAACTGCTAAGAAAAACATTGATGCACCATTTGCATGTATGTATCTTATTAACCATCCATAGTTTACGTCTCTCATAATATGTTCAACACTTTCAAATGCCATATCTGCATGGGCGATATAGTGCATTGCGAGTGTTAACCCAGTTACTATTTGAGTTATTAAACAAAAAGTGAGTATTCCACCAAAAGTCCACCAATAATTTAAATTTTTTGGAGTTGGATAATCAGTAAGATGACTTGCTAAAGAAAGAAGTGGAAGTCTATCATTGAACCATTTTCCAAATTTTGATTTAGGGGTATATTCGTGATCACTCATAATAATTTTTATCCAATTTTAATAGTATTAGAGTTAACAAATTCATATTTTGGAACTTCCATGTTTGTTGGAGCTGGGCCTTTTCTAATTCTTCCTGATGTATCATAATGCGATCCATGACAAGGACAAAACCAACCATTATAATCACCTTTTTGATCTAATGGAACACAGCCCAAATGAGTGCAGACCCCTAGCATCACTAGCCACTCTGGATCTTTAGCACGGTCTTCATCTTTCTGAGGATCTTTTAAATCTTCCAAGTTAACTGATTTTGCTTCTGCTATTTCGTCTGGAGTTCTTCTTCTTATAAAGACTGGTTTGCCTCTCCAAAGAACTGTAATTGTTTTTCCTGGAGTTACAGAACTAATATCTACTTCTGTGCTCGCTAAAGCTTTAACTGATGCATCTGGGTTCATTTGGTCAATCATTGGCCAAACTGTTGCACCCAACCCTACTGCCCCAACGGCATAGGTAGCTGTAAATAAAAAATCTCTTCTATTAGTTTTTTTTTCCGCCATCTGTAAGTCTGTATAATTCTATATATTGATTTAGCTAGTTAATATATGATTACATATAATAAAAAAGTATTATTTTTCTACTGAAAGAATGACACATAACCTCATGAATGAAGGGCTTAAAATTGCTTTATTTGAACCAGATATACCTCAAAATACGGCTGCTATTATCAGAACCTGCGCTTGTCTTGGCGCAAAATTAGAAATTATAGAACCCTGCGGTTTTCTGTTGAGTGATAAGAGATTTAAGAGAGTAGTAATGGATTACATGGATAAAAATGAAATCAAATTTTATAAAAGCTCAGATGACTTTTTTAAATCTAAAAAGAATCAAAGAATTATATTGATGACAACTAAAGCATCTATATCTTATACTAAATTTAAGTTTAATAAAAATGACACTATTTTATTTGGAAGAGAGAGCGCTGGTGTTCCTGAAAGTGTGCATAAAATAATTAAAAATCGATTAAAAATACCTATGAAAAATAATAAACGTTCTCTTAACATTGCATCATCAGTGGCAATTATTCTTGCTGAAAGTTTAAAGCAAATTAATTTAATCTAATATGAATTTAGAAATTAAAAAAGATTTATCTAGTAATTGGTTTAAAACACTACAAAACGTATTTTGTGATGACATTTGCAAACTAGAAAAAAATAAAATTCAGTTCAAGTCAAAAGCGTGGAAAAGAAATATTAAAAAGGATGAGGGTGGTGGTGAATATAGAATTTTACAAGATGGAAAAGTTTTCGAAAAAGTTGGGGTGAATTTTTCTAAAGTATATGGAAAATTTCCAAAACAATTTCAAAAAAATATCCCTGGTGCTAAAAAAGATCCAAGATTTTGGGCGTCGGGAATTTCTGTAGTTATGCATATGAAAAATCCATTAATTCCTGCTATGCATTTTAATACAAGGTACATTTGTACTACTCAAGATTGGTTCGGTGGAGGAATGGATGTTACACCTTCAAAAATAGATATTAATGAAAAAAAAGAATTTCACAAAATTTTAAGAAATATGTGCAATCGACATGATAAAAAATATTATAAAAAATATAAAAAATGGTGTGATGAATATTTTTATCTACCCCACAGAAAAGAACCAAGAGGTATTGGTGGTATTTTCTTTGATTACAAAAAAAATAATTTTGAAAAAGATTTTAAATTTGTAAGAGATGTTGGTGTGACTTTTCAATTAATTTTTAATAAAATTATTAACAAAAAGATTAATAAAAAATGGACTACCAAAGATAAAGAAATGCAATATATTAAAAGGGGTAGATATGCAGAATTTAATTTATTATATGACAGAGGAACAAAATTTGGGTTACAAACAGGTGGAAATGTTGAGGGGATATTAATGTCATTACCACCACTTACTAAATGGAAATAAGATGGACAAAGAGCCAATCACTTTAAATGGATTAAATAATTTAAAAGAAGAGTTAGTTTTTTTAAAAGAAAAAAAAAGACCTGAAATTGTTGCAGCTATTGCTGAAGCGAGATCGCATGGAGATCTTAAAGAAAATGCCGAATACCACGCAGCAAAAGAAGAGCAATCTCATAATGAGGGTCGTATAACAGAAATAAATGATATTATTGCTAGGGCTAATGTAATTGATGTTACAAAACTAAATAATGAGGGTAAAGTTATTTTTGGTTCAACTGTATTTTTAGAAAATTTGGATAACGGAGAAAAAATTAATTATAAAATTGTTGGAAAAGATGAAGCCGACATAGAAAAAAAATTAATTTATTTTCAATCACCTATTGGAAAAGGTTTAATAGGAAAAAATAAAAATGATTTGGTTGAAATTAGCACTCCTGCAGGTACTAAAAATTTTGAAATAAAGGATGTCAAATATATTTAATTATTAACAATGTTATCAACTTGTTGATCAGAAATCTCAAAATTATTTTCAACCCATTCTTTTTCAATTATTTTTAATTTTTCTCCTAAATATTTGCCCTCAGACATTTCATATTTTTTCATTAATAAATCTGCACTAATTGGCATTGAAGGAACTTTAGTATTTTCAAAATGTTTTATTAATTCACTTAAAGAATTTTCTGCTTTTTTTGATTTAATTAATTTATAATTCAAGATATCAAGAACTGCTTCTTTTCCATGATAATAAAAAACTTTATTCATATTTTTTTCAGTAAATGTTTTTAAGCTTATTTTTTCTTTATAAAAATTATCAATAATCTTAATCCTCTTTTGTTCTTGTTTTGAAATATTAAACTTATATAAAAAATAATCTACATTATCTGATTCATCAACGATCATCAGGGATAACAAAAAAATAAAATCTTTTTCTTTCAATAAATTTTTGTTGATAGTATTTAATTTTGAAAATATCTTTATATTTTTTAATTCAGGAAAAATTATTGACATTAAGTCTAAACTTAATTTATCTTTTGATAATTTTTCAAGAGTATCTACTTGCGCAATTTTTTTTAACTCATCCATGAGTCTTTCTTTTGACAAGTTTGATATACCATCAAGATTCATCTTTAATGTTTTGATAATTTCTACATTATGTGGTTGTTTAGAGTAGTTGGTGAAGAATCTTAAATATCTTAATATTCTTAGATAGTCTTCCTTAATTCTTTTATCTATATTTCCAATAAAATTAATAAACCCATTTTCTAAATCTTTTTTCCCATTATATGGATCAAATAAATTTCCATCTTTGTCTGCATATATTGAATTGATTGTAAAATCTCTTCTTGATGCATCCTCTTTCCAATTTTTTGAAAATTCAACTTTTGCATGTCTTCCATCAGTTAAAATATCTTTTCTTAGAGTTGTAATTTCGAATTTATATTGATTTTCAAAAGCAGTGATTGTTCCATGCTCAATGCCACTCTCATAAAAATTTATGTTTTTTTTTTTAAGAGAATCACAAACTTGTTGAGGTTCTAAATTAGTTGCTAAGTCAATATCATCAACTTTTTCATTGTTAATTATTTTTCTGATACATCCTCCAACATAACGAACTTCGCTTTCAGATGAATGAGAATTTATCGCTTCAAAAATTTTGTGAGAAGGTGTTTTTTTTGTAAGATCTTTAATTTTTAGACTTATATAGTCTAAATTATTAGATCTTAAAAAAAATTTATCTAAAAAACTTTTCATAGTTGGCTGGGGCGCTAGGATTCGAACCTAGGATGCAGGTACCAAAAACCCGTGCCTTACCACTTGGCTACGCCCCAATATTAAGTTCGTATAACACAAAAAAATAAAATTTATATAGTTTTTGAAGTCATACACCAGTAATTTTTATATTTCCTATCAAATTTTTTTTTTGCTTTATGGCATTCTTCTTTTGATTGAAAATATGCAACTATTGCAGATCCAGATCCTGTCATTCTGACAAAGATAGGTGCAGAAGAATTTTCTAAAAACAATTTAATTGTTCTTAATTTACTATATTTTGAAAAAGCTATTGGCTCTAAGGAATTACTCATTTTTTTCAGATAATTAAAGTCAAACATTTTTTTTTTAGGTTTATTGAATTTTGGTTTATTGAACTTTCTCACATTTGAGTAAATGTCTTTAGTAGAACAACCAAAATTTGGTTTTACAATTAATACATGTATTTTTTTGTAATTACTAAATCGTTTAATCTCATTTTTTTCATTCATGATGGAGTTTGTAGAACTAAGACCTAAAATAACATCAGAGCCAATAAGTTTAGATATTTTGATAATTTCATTTTCACTCATTTTAATAATTTTTTTTTTAATAAAGAAATTTAAAACATTAGCAGCATTCATCGACCCTCCTCCTAGACCTGCTCTACTTGGAATTTTTTTGTTTATTCTAATTTTAAATTTTTTATCTTTTAAAAAATTTTTTTTTTCTAAAATTTTTAGTAATTTTGATATTGTATTATTTCTACCAATATTTTGAGAAAATTTACCAAAAAATAAAATTTTGTGTGATTTTGATTGTATCTTTTTTATAAAAATTTCATCATGCAGCAAAGTAAAAGCAACTATACTCTCAACTTTGTGAAGGGAAGAAGCTTTGCCAGTTATATTCAAAGCTAAATTTAATTTAGCATAGGATTTGATTTTAGTCTGTGACATCAAGAATTTTTTAAGCCTTCAATAATTTTTATATTAATATTTTCAATCATTTCAGCTTCAGCATCATCCATTTCTAGAACGTTGCCCCAAAAATATCTTGCTTGTATCTTTCGATCTAATTTCCATAAAATATCTCCATAGTGATCATTAACTATAGGGTCATCAGGCATCAACTCCACCGCTTTCTTTAATAATTTTTCAGCTTTTGAATAATCATCAACTAAGTAATACGCCCAACCGATAGAATCGATTATATAAGGGTCATTATTTTTTATTGAATATGCTTTCTCAAGCATTTTAATTGCTTCATTAATTTTATAATCCCTTTCAAGCCACGAATAAGCTAAATAATTTAAAACATAAGCATCATTTGGATTTATTTTTAGCGCATAAAGCAAATCTTGATCTGCTTTTTCATATTGACCAATTCTTTCATAACTACCCCCTCTTCTATAATGAAGGTCTGATTTCATTTCAGAATTTTTATCAAGATTGTTTATTATTTTTGAATAAAAATTAATTGCCTTCTCATATTCTTTTGAATTTTTATTAAAATTTGCAATGTCGAATAAAAATTTATTGTTTGGCTTTTGAATTTTATTAAAAGCTGCAGTTATATAATTTAATGACTCTTTCTTATTTCTTTGTTTTTCAATAATCTGTGCTTCTTTTTTAACCCTGTACCAAAAGTAAAATTGGTCCTCTTTTTTAAAATTTTTTAAAACTTTTTTAGCTTTTTTATATTCTCCATTAAAATAATGATTTTCAACTACTAGAGATAAATTAAATACAAATTTAGGATTAAGAAAATTTGATAAATTTAAATAAAAATTTGATTTTTTAAAATTATCTTGAGATGAGTATAGGTTTGAAATTAAAAAAAGAAATTCACTTATAACATCATTAGAATTTTTGCACGAGAAAACACTAATAAATTTTTCTGACTTTCCATTTTGTATCCAACTTTTTCCCTGGGATAGTAGTAAAGTGGCATTAATATAATCTAAATCATTAGTCATTTTTTTTGCCTCTTCTATTCTATTATTTTCAATCAGAAAACTTAAATAAAAATAAATATATCTTGTGTAGTCAGCTTCATCATCATTAATCAAATTAGAAAAGTATGTATCCGTAGCCTCATCACTTAAAAAACATTTTTGGAATGTTTCTGAAATTAATGATAATTTTCCTAAATTTTTTTTATTATCCAAAATTTTCTTTTCCTTAAATACATAAATATATTGTTTTAAACTTTCTATAATAGCTACAACAAATCTATCTGTTTGATAAAGACTGGATATTTTTTTTAAATTATTGCTAGCTTTTTCAAAATCGTTTTTTTTTAAATTGTCTAGGATTATCAATAATTGAGCATCAAAAAAATTTGTATTATTTTTATCTTTATTATTTTTTACTATATTTATTGCTTGAGGAACCTTATTCTCTAAAACTAAAGAATAAATATACCTCTTTAAATAGGGATCATGATTGTCAATTAAAATTTTAGAGGAATTAAAAAATTCTAAAGCTAACGAATTATCTTTATTCTCAAAAGCTACAATGCCTGAAAAATATTTTGATAAATTTTTTGAATTAAAATCTTTTAAACTAGTGCTTTTAGAATGTAATGGAGTTTGATAAAGTAGGAATATAATTAAAATAAATTTTATTTTTTTAAGTAACATAATTATACTTTATGACTAAAAAGGTTTTAAATCAAAACGCTAAATATGTTCAAGAATTGATTAATGCTATTGAACCCGACTTTAATTTTAGTAAAGAGCCTATTAATAGAATGAAAGTATTCAAGAACAACAAAGAAAACAGCAATCAAGATAAGTTTGGGCTTCTAAAAAATCTTAGAGAAAAAATTAATTCAATTGAAAATTGTAATTTAAAAAAAAACTCTTTAAACCTTGTACTTGGTGATGGTGACATTAATAGCTCTATAATGTTAATTGGAGAGACACCTGGAGAAGCCGAGGAAAGTACTGGCCATTCATATCAAGGTGAAATTGGTTCGTTGCTTAAAAAGATGTTGTCAGCAATTAACATTAAAATTGAAAAAGTATATTCTACTTACTCAATTAACTTTAGACCCCCTGAGGACAGAAAGCCAACTGCTCAAGAGATAAAACGTTACTCAATATTTTTGAAAGAACATATTTCTATTATTAATCCTAAAATTGTTATTTTGATGGGAAGTACTGCAATGGAGTCTGTTACAGGATTGAATAATAGGATTTCTGGAGAGCGAGGTAAATGGAAAGAAATTATATTAAAGAATATAACCTATCCACTTATTATAACCTTTAGTCCCTCTTATTTAATTAGGTTTCCAGAGAATAAAAAATACTCATGGGAAGACCTAAAAAAAATTAAACAAAAAATACTTGATTTAAATATTAAGATATAATGAAAATTATAGCAGGTGTTGACGAAGTTGGCAGAGGAAGCTTAATTGGTCCAGTTTATGCGGCTGCAGTAATCCTTAATAAATCAATAAATAAAAAATTATTAAAAGATTCAAAAAAAATAACAAAAACTAAAAGAGAATTTTTGTCAAAATATATCAAAAAAAATTCTATATGGGCAACAGGCAAAGCATCCATTAAAGAAATTGAAAAAATTAATATTCTTAATGCAAGCTTATTGGCTATGAAAAGAGCCATTAAAAAACTAAAAAAAAAACCTTCCCTAGTTTTAGTTGATGGAAACAAACTACCTGAAATAAAGAACTATAGTCTTAAATCAGTTATTAAAGGTGATCAAAAGATACCATCAATTTCAGCAGCTTCAATTATTGCTAAAGTTGCACGTGATAAAATGATAACTAATTTAGGAAAAAAATTTAAAGGTTATTATTGGGATCAAAATTGTGGTTACGGAACAAAACAACACTTAAAAGCTATAAAAAATTTAGGAATTACCAAACAACACCGAAAAACTTTTTCACCAATTAATAAAATAAAATAGGTTTCACGTAGAAACACAACATCTAGTTACCTCCAAAAATTATTACACAATTACAATCTAAATAATTCAATCCTAGGTTGACCCAAGAATCTTTTTAGAGTCTAATTATTTTTTACAAATGACTTTTGCTATAAAAAATAAACTTATTAATGGAGATAGCCTGAAGGAATTAAAAAAAATTCCCAGTGAATCTTTTAATCTAATTTTTGCAGATCCACCTTATAACCTTCAATTAAAAAGTGAATTAACTAGACCAGATAGATCTAAAGTTAGTGCGGTAAATGATAAGTGGGATCAGTTTGAAAGTTTTAAAAAATATGACGATTTTACTTATGCATGGTTAAATGAATGTAAAAGAATTTTAAAAAAAGATGGAGCAATTTGGGTAATTGGTAGTTACCACAATATTTTTAGAGTTGGTACTGCAATTCAGAATTTAGGCTTTTGGATTTTAAATGATGTAATATGGAATAAAAAAAATCCAATGCCAAACTTCAGAGGGACTCGTTTCACTAATGCACATGAGACTTTAATTTGGGCGTCAAAATCAGAAAAATCGAGATATACATTTAATTATCAGTCTTTAAAATGCTTAAACGACGATCTTCAAATGAGATCTAATTGGGATTTACCTATTTGCAATGGAGCTGAAAGATTAAAAAGAAATGGTAAAAAAGTTCACTCTACCCAAAAACCTGAAGCTTTACTTCATAGAATTTTATTAGCAACTTCTAATAAAAATGATTTAGTTTTAGACCCTTTTTTAGGATCTGGAACAACAGCTACAGTTGCTAAGAAATTAGGGAGAAATTATTATGGTATAGAGAAAGAAAAAGCTTATTTCAAAGCAGCTGAACAAAGATTAAAAAATACAAAGGTTATAGAAGACGATTACTTAGACACTCTTGAAAATAATAGATCAAAACCGAGAATACCTTTTGGTTCATTGGTGGAGCTAGGAATCATAAAACCTGGAACAACTATTTTTGATAACAAAAAGAAAATTAGTGCAAAAATCATGGCTGATGGCAGCATAAAACATGATCAAACTGAAGGCTCAATTCATAAAGTGGCAGCCACAATACTTGGAGCTGAAAGCTGCAATGGATGGACCTATTGGCACTATAATCTGAATGGTTCAGTAGTACCAATTGATCATTTAAGACAACGATTAATTAATAATAGCTAATTTTTATAAATTTTTCCCAAGTAAGCATCTAAAAATTTTTTATTTTTCACTAATCTTTTCAAAAAGATGTTTCTAACAAATGCAGTCAAAGGATTGGATAAATGGAAAGCAAACTGATTAAATTTTGATCTTATATTAACCATTTTTGTTTTGTTAACTCTACTCTTAAAATAATTACTTTCTGTATTGCCTTCAATATTCTTAAATAATTCATAAGCACCTTCTATTGACTGCGAAGCACCTTGAGCAAATGATGGTGGAAAAGCAAAAAAGGCGTCACCAATCAAATGAATATTTTTATTTTGTAATTGATAGAATGAGTCACTGACAAACACTGGAAATATTTTTAAATCTTTAAGATCATATAAAAAATTTTTATTTTTTAAGGGAATTTTTTCTAAAACTTTTTTTTTAAAAGAATTATCACTAAATAATGAGTAATTTTTTTGCTCTTCATCAGACAAATGATATTTTATTATAGCTATAAAATTTAAATCACCATTTGGATTTAATGGATAAATCACATGATGAAAATCTGAATCTAAAAATAAAGAGATATTTTCATTATCAATGTTTTCAGGAAATTTGCTTAAGACCCCTCTAATTGCTAATGTATTATTATATATAGGTTTAACTTTGTTATTAGTAATAAGGCTTTTACTTTTTGAAAAAACTCCATCTGAAATAATCAAATAATCAAATTTTTTTGTTTCATCGTTTTCAAAAGAAAGTTTAATCTGTTTGTCATGCTCATCTATTTTTGAAATTTTATAACCAGTTTTTATTAGGTTCTCCAAATCCTTTTTTAAAAAGCTAATCAAAGTAGATCTTTTTAAAGTGGTATACTTACAATCCTCTGTATTAAAGTTTTCAATATCTAATTCACATATCTTATTTAAACTATTACTAGAATAAAAATTAATTTTTTTTGGAGTGAACTTTTCATTTTTTTGTAATTTTTTAAATCCAATTTCATTTAAAAGTTTAATACTATTTACAGATAGTTGAACACCATATCCTTCCTCTAAAGCGATTGAAGTATTTTTTTCATATATAGTAATTTGATAATTAGAATTTTTTTTGAATAAATTTGCAATGAATAATCCCGAAATTCCAGCTCCAATGATAGCTACTTTCTTCATCAATTTCTTTCCAAATATTTTACAATTTTTTTAGTAAATGATGGCAACATGTAATTATCTAATTTTTTTTTATCAATCCAATAAGATGCTTGATACCTCCCACTATTTTTAAAATATTGAATTTTAATATTCATTTTTATATTAGATAATTTAAAATTTAAGTTTTCATTAAAATTTTTAGGTTTAGATAGTTCTTCCATAGGAAAGATTGATAAATTTTTTAAAAAATTAAACTTAGTGTTTTTAATTAACAAATATCTTTGATCTCTTTTGTAAACCTTTAAAAGAAAATATTTGTCTATACTTTTTTTAGTAATTTTTGTTAAATCAAAATCCTTCTTTTGTAATGACTTGCATTTATTGGATATAGGGCATTGATGACACAATGGATTAGTAGGTTTACAAACTAATGCTCCTAATTCCATCAGCGCTTGAGCATAATCACTAGATCTTGATGATGTTCCAAATATAGATTTTTTTTTAATAAGGTTTTCTTTTTTAATATCCTTTTCTTTTTTTAGATATAAATATCGTTTTAAAACTCTTTCTATGTTCCCATCCAATGGAATATAGGGCTTGTTAAAGGCTATGGATAAAATAGCACTTGCAGTATAATTTCCTATTCCAGGTAACGATATTAAATCCTCAAAATTATCTGGTAACTTTCCTTTAAAGTTTTTGAAAATAATCTGTGCAGTTTTTTTTAAATTTCTTGCTCTAGAGTAGTATCCAAGTCCCTCCCAAAGTTTAATTAATTTTTTATCCTTGACTTTAGCCAGTGATTTAAGGTTAGGAATAAGATTTATGAACCTATTAAAATATGGGATTACAGTTGCAACTTGCGTTTGTTGTAACATAAATTCACTAACTAACGTGTAATACTGTCTTTTTTGAATAGAAACATTTTTTCGCCATGGTAATGACCTTTTATTTAAATCATACCATTTAAGAATTTTTTTTGTTACAAGTTGTTCTTTCATATGCAATATAAAAAATATACTAAGCAGAGAACCAATAGCATTCAAGGATTAAGATCTTTTAAAGACACTTTGCCAAAAAATATTAAAAAGGTTATTAACAGAAAAGGTCATATTTATTCTGAAACTCTTAATAATTGGAAATATATTGTAGGTGAAAATTTATTCAAAGTTTGTTACCCAAAATCATTTAAAAATTCAAATAAATTTAGTGAAAGTACTTTAATGGTAATGGTTAAAAGAGGTCACGAAGTTGATTTAGAGTATTCAAAAAAAGAAATAATCGATAGAATGAATAATTTTTTTGGGTATTTAGTGGTCAAAAAAATAAAGTTTACCAGTTTTGATGATGAAAAAAAAAATTTATCTAAAGAAGATGGCTATCAGAAAAATGTGACAAATAATAAATATCAAAAAAAAGTAAATGATGTTAAAAATGAAAAAATTAAAAAATCTTTAATTGAACTAACTAAAGTATTTAAACTTAAATGAAAAAAAAAATCATTATTTTATTATTCTTTATAATTTCTATGAACAGCGTTAGCGCTGAAACTAAAAGGATAATATCAGGAAATGAAAATGCTAAGATTACAATTATTGCTTATGAGTCCTTAACTTGTAGCCATTGTGCTAATTTTCATAAAGAAGTTTATCCCCGGCTTAAAAAAGAATATATAGATACTGGTTTGGCTAAAATTGAGTTTAGACATTTTCCCCTAGATATTGCTGCTTTAAATGCTTCAAAAATCGCTCAATGTAATAAAGATGAAAGTTTAAAAATTTTAGAAAGTCTATATTCAAATCAACAGGCATGGGTTAAAGGAAGCACCATAGATGATATCAATAACAATTTAAAGAAGTTCCTTAAAAAAGAAGGCTTCGAAGTAGATTTTGAAAAATGTATAAATAATAAGATAATAGAAGATTTTGTTTTAAATGATCGAATCGAAGGAGCAAAAAAATTTAAAATAAATGCTACTCCTACGATAATAATTAATGATAAAAAGTTTGAAAAATCTCTAAATTACAAAAATTTAAAAAAATCTCTTGAAAAACTGATATAAGTTAAACTATGGAGTTTAAAAAAATCCAACTAAATGGATTTAAATCATTTGCTGATAAAACCAATTTCTTAATTGAAGATGGTTTGACTGGAATTGTTGGACCCAATGGTTGTGGAAAATCAAATATCGTTGAGTCTATAAGATGGGTTATGGGAGAGACATCAGCTAAAAGTATGAGAGGGTCTGGAATGGAAGACGTTATATTTTCAGGCACTTCTAATAAAACATCTAAAAATATTGCAGAAGTATTGGTTACAGTTGCGAATGAAAATAATGAAGGTCCTATTCAATATAGGGAACTTGACGAGGTAAATGTAAGAAGAAAAATAGAAAAAGATAAAGGTTCTAAGTTTTATATAAATGACAAAGAAGTAAGAGCTAGAGATGCTCAAATGTTTTTTGCAGATTTATCAACTGGTGCTCATTCACCATCTATGATTAGCCAAGGCCGTATTGGTGCACTAGTTACAGCAAAACCAACTGATAGGCGAACAATTTTAGAAGAAGCTGCAGGTATATCAGGGTTACATGTAAGAAGACATGAAGCTGAATTAAGATTAAGCGCTGCAGAAAACAATCTAAAAAGAGCAGATGAATTGAGAAGACAACAAGAGAAACAATTAGCTAACTTACAGAAGCAAGCTGAGGAGGCAACAAAATATAAAAATATATCTGATGAAATAAAAAAAATAGAGGCTGGTTTGTATTATTTAAAATTATTAGAAATAGATAAGGAAATCAGGGTTGAAAATGAAATTAATAGTGAGGCTGAAGGAGAAGTAAGTGGCTTTAATGAAAAGATTTCTGAACTGGAAACTTTAATTAAATCTGAAACAGACAAGGTAACACCGTTAAGGGAAAAAAATATTGAAAATCTATCAAAAATACAAAGGCTCAATTTAGAACTTCAAGGATTAGACGAAGAAAATACCAGAATTCAAGACGAGATAAAAAATATTAAAAGATCTCTTCAAACATTTGACGATGATATCAGTAGAGAAAAAGGGATTGTTATTGATGCTAATTCAAATGAAAAAAGACTTAAAGAGGAAAAAAATGAACTTATTGAAATTGATTCAAAATATTATGAAACTGAAAAACAATCTAATGAAGATTTAGATAGTTCCAAAAATAAGCTAAAGTTAGAAATTAATAAAGTTAAAGAGCTAATTAATTTACATAAAAATGAAGATGCCATCACTGCTCTTGAAAACTGTAAAATAATTATTGAAGAGTATGCTGATAGTTACAGTAAAAACCAAAATATTAAAAAAGAGTCTATTAAAAGAAATGAAAGAATAAATATTATCGATAAAGAAATAGAAAGCTGGAAAAATTTATTATCCAACTCTGAAAAAATGGTCACTGAACTTAGTGATAGAAAAAATAAATTGAACTTACAATTAGAAAAATTGGATAATCAACCAAAAATACAAGCTGAAAAAAAAGGTCAAATTTCTGAGGGTCTTAGAATTTCTGAACAAGAAAAGTTAGAAAATGAAACTATCATAAATTCAACTGATGAAAAAATAGAAACTCTAAGAAATCAATTAAATGAAATTCAAGAACAATCAATTCAAATTAGAGAAAGAAAAGCTAGTTCAGGTGCAACTATTGAAGGACTTAAAAAAAGAAAAAATGATTTAGTAGATAGAATAAGTTCAGAGCTTAATTTGACAGAAGAAAATATTTTAGAAAATTCTAATCTTTTTGGAAAAGAAGAACTTACAGATGCAGTAAATCAAGAAGATTTACTTGATAAGAAAAAACAAGAAAGAGAAAAATTAGGTTCAGTAAATTTAAAGGCTGATGAAGAAACGAATAAATATGAAACAGAAATTAAAAAAATGGAACAAGATCGAGCAGATTTAGTTTCAGCTATAATTAAATTGAAAGATAGTATAAATGAGCTAAACCAAAAAGGTAGAGAAAGATTAATAAATGCTTTTGAAAAAGTTAATAGAAAATTTAATGAAGTTTATACAAAATTATTTAATGGAGGAAACGCAAAACTAGAACTGGTAGACTCTGATGATCCTCTTGAAGCAGGTTTAGAAATGTTAGTGAGCCCTCCAGGTAAAAGACTCCAGTCTATAACTTTATTATCAGGAGGTGAGCAAGCTTTAACTGCATTGTCTTTAATTTTTGCAGTATTTTTAACAAACCCATCTCCAATTTGTGTACTTGATGAAGTTGATGCTCCTTTAGATGATGCTAATGTTACTAGATTTTGTAACTTACTTGAGGAACTAACAAAAATTACAAATACTAAGTTTATAATTGTTACCCATCATGCTTTAACAATGTCGAAGATGAATAGACTTTATGGTGTCACTATGCCCGAAAAAGGTGTTAGCCAATTAGTAGCGGTTGACTTACAAAAAGCAGAAAGTATGGTTGCCTAACCAAACTAATTTAGAATGCCCAAAGATCCTTTCAAAACTCGCTTAGAGATTGCAAAAAAAAAGGTCTCTAAAAGAGAATTTGATAATAAAAAACAAGATCCATCTCCAATTGGCACCGCTTTTAAGCTTAGTACAGAATTAGTGTCAGCTGTTGCTGTAGGGACAATTATTGGGTTTATTTTAGACAAGACCTTTGGTACTAAACCCTGGTTAATTTTAATATTTTTTTTTGTAGGGGTCGTTGCTGGAATAACTAACGTAATTAAATCTGCAAAAAATATGCAAAGATAGATAAAAACTTATGGCAGCAAATCCGATGACTCAATTCGAAGTTTACAGAATTGGTCCAGAAATAAAAGTAGGAGCTTTTGATATTTCATTCACAAATGCAAGTTTGTTTATGGTTGTAAGTTCTTTAGCTATTTTAATTATTTTTAACTTTGGTTCGAAAAAAAATTCAATGTTACCGAACAAAATTCAGTTATTAGCAGAACTAAGTTACACGTTTGTCTCAAAAATGATAAGTGACACAGCTGGTTCAAAAGCTAAACCTTATTTTGCATTTATTTTTTCGTTATTTATGTTTGTGCTTTTTTGTAATATGTTTGGTATGATCCCATACACTTTTACAGTTACTAGTCATATTATAGTAACATTTATTCTTGCTGCATTTATTTTTATTGGTGTAACAATTATAGGATTTATGAAGCATGGTTTTGGCTATTTAAAATTATTTGTACCGAGTGGAGTGCCTGTCGTGTTGCTCCCATTAATAGTAATTATTGAAATTATTTCATATCTAAGTAGACCTATAAGTTTATCAGTCAGGCTTTTTGCAAACATGATGGCAGGTCATACTATGATGAAAGTTTTCGGAGGCTTTGTAATAAGTCTCGGAATAGTCGGTGGATGGCTTCCACTGAGTTTTTCAGTTGCTTTAACTGGTTTGGAGATCTTAGTTGCTTTTCTTCAGGCATATGTTTTTGCAATTTTAACATGCATTTATTTAAACGATGCATTAAACTTACACCATTAATTAACATAGGAGGATATAATGGAATTAGAAGCAGCAAAAATGATCGGAGCAGGTTTAGCGGCAATTGCACTTGCTGGTGCCGGTGTTGGTATAGGAATAATTTTTGGAAATTATTTGTCAGGAGCAATGAGAAATCCATCTGCTGCACAAAAACAATTTCCTAATTTGCTTTTGGGATTTGCTCTTGCAGAAGCAACGGGGTTATTTGGATTAGTAGTTGCGTTAATCATTCTTTTCGCATTTTAATTGATGATTAAAAAAATATATTTTCAGTCTATATTTTTTAATTTCTTTTTTGTTAAAGAAGTTTTTGCAGCTGAAAGTGGAGGTATGCCTCAATTAAATCCTGAGTTTTGGATTTCACAAATATTCTGGCTTACGCTTACTTTTGGTATTTTGTATGTAGTTTTATCAAAACTAATACTTCCAAAAATAAGTGCAAATTTGGAATTGAGAAAATCCCAAATACAAGAAAACATTGAGGCGGCAGAAAAACAAAGAGAAAATAGCGATTCTAAACTTAAAGAATATGATGAAGTTATTTTAAAAAGTAAATTAGAAGCAACAAATATTTTTAGAGATGCTAGAGAGAAAGTGCTCAAAGATATTAATTCTAAAAAAGAAATTTTAGATAAACAAATTGATGAGGAAATCAAAAAAGCCGAACAAGAAATTTATGAACTTAAAAAAAATGCTCCAGAAAAAATTAATAGAATTGCAATCGAAACATCTTCAGAACTAATAAAAAAACTTATTGGAGCTGATGTGAATAGTAGTAGTATTTCGGCAATAGTCGATGATTTGTCAAAAAAAAATGGTGAGAAATATTATGACAATTGATGCAACTTTTTGGGTAGCTGTTTCCTTTGTAATATTTTTCGGAGGGCTTATTTATTTAAAAATTCCCCAAAAAATTAATGAAATATTGAATAAGCTAATTTCGGATATCAAAAATGAAATTGACGAAAGTGAAAAGTTAAGGACAGAGGCTAAGAAATTGTTAGATAAAGCACAAAATAAATTAGATACTGCTCCATCTGTAAGTAACGAAATACTTGAGCAAGCTAAAAAAGATAGTGACAAACTTATAATAGACTTAAATGATAAATTTCATAAAACATCTGAAATCAAAAAAAATTTAGCCGAAAACAAAATAAGCCAAATGAAAGAGGCAGCACTAAAAGAAATCAAAGATGCGTCAATTAAAATTGCTGTAGATTCTGTTAAGAAAATTATCACTACATCTGTTGATAAATCTAAACTTGATACGCTGTTTCGAAAGAACTTAGATGAAACTAAAGAAGAGTTAAAAAAAATTAATTCATAATACTCTTACAATTTTTCTAAAAAGCTATAAATTATAATAATGAATTCCGTTGTAATTGGCTCTGGTTTTGGGGGTATAGCTGCTGCACTTCGTCTTAAAGCTAAAGGCCACAAGGTTAAATTAATTGAAAAACACGCCGATCTTGGTGGCAGAGCTAGAGTGTTTAGGAAAAACGGTTTTATCTACGATGGTGGCCCTACAGTAATTACTGCACCCTATTTAATCAATGAATTATTTGAATTATTTAAAAAAGATCCAAAAGATTATATTGAGCTTTCTCCATTAAAAATTTGGTATCAATTTGTTTTTGAAGATAATTCAAAATTTAATTATTCAGGTGATGAGACAGAGATGAAAAGACAAATTGAAGAAATAAATAAAGATGATGTCGAAGGTTATGAAAAATTAGTTAATTTTACGAAAAAAATTTTTGATAAAGGATTTACAGAGCTTGCCAGTGTTCCATTCGATAAACCTTTTGTAATGATACAACAATTGCCCGCTCTATTAAAACTTAAGAGCTATAAATCAGTTTATTCTTTAGTTTCATCTTATATAAAAAATGAAAAGCTAAGAAGAATGTTTAGTATGCATCCCCTTTTAGTTGGTGGGAACCCTTTCACCACAACTTCTATTTACGGATTAATTCTATATTTAGAAAAAAAATGGGGGATACATTATTCAATGGGTGGAACAGGTAATATCATAAAAGGCTTTGAAAAACTAATGAATGAGGTTGGTATAGAAATAATTAAAGGTCATGAAGTAAAAAAGATTATTTCTGATGATAATAAAATAACTGGCATTCAATTAGATGATCAAACTAAAATTGAAACAAATAATGTTATTTGCAATGCAGACCCACCAGCTGTTTATGAAAAAATGTTAAATGGAAATAAAGATAATTCATTTATGTTTAAGTGGAAAAAAAATAGAATGGAATATTCTATGGGATTATTTGTTTACTATTTTGGAACTAAAAAAACTTATGAAAATATTGAACATCATACAATAAAATTCGGTAACAAATATAAGGAACATCTTGATGACATATTTGAAAATAAAAAATTAAATAATGATATAAGTTATTATCTTCACAGACCATCTGCTACAGATAAATCCATGGCTCCTGCTGAGCAAGATTGTTTTTATGTTTTGGTTCCAGTACCAAATAATCAATCTAAAATTAATTGGTCGATTGAAGGTGGAAAAATGAAAAATTTAGTAATAGATAAAATGGAAAAAGATTTAATGCCAAATTTACGAGAAAATATCATTGAAGATTTTTATTTAACACCCGATTATTTTGAAAAAGACTTGAATACTAAGTATGGTTCAGGTTTTTCAATTCAACCAAAATTTTCTCAATCAGCTTATTTTAGATTTCACAACAAATCTGAGATATATGATGGACTTTATTTTGTTGGAGCTGGTACTCATCCAGGTGCTGGAGTGCCGGGAGTCCTTTCGTCGGCAAAAGTATTAGATAAAATTTTATAATGTCTAATAAAAGTTACTTATCTATTTATGCTAAGTCATTCAGTTGGGCAGGTTTTTTTTTACCTAAAGAAACTTTTAAAAAATGTTCAGCTTTGTATGATTTTTGTAGGATCGCAGACAACATTGCAGATGATAATGAAAATATAAAAAATAAAGAAAAAAAATTTTATCAATTTGAAAATGATTTCAATCAAAAAAACTTTAATAATCCTATTATCAAAAATATGTGGAGTCTTATTGAAGAATTCAATATATCTTTGAAAATTGTTCAAGATTTATTGACGGGTATCAGATCAGATATCAAAGATAAAGTTAAATTAAACTCAAAAAAAGATCTGTTGATTTATTCATACAGAGTAGCTGGAACTGTTGGATTGATGATGGCAAAAATTTTAAAAGTTAATAAAAAAAGTTCACTAAAATCAGCTATTGACCTCGGAATTGCAATGCAACTTACTAATATATCAAGAGATGTAATTGAGGATTCAAAAAATAATCGTTTTTATATAAATGAAAATTTTGATGAAATTTCATCAACTATTAATCTTGCTCATAGTTTTTATGAAAATTCGTTTTACTCAATTAAAGATATACCAATAAATTTCCGTTTTTCTATTTTAGTTGCAAGAAGAGTTTATCGAAAAATAGGACATAAAATTCTTAACAAAAAAAACTTAAAGAATTATCAAAATTCTGGGAAAATATATGTATCAAATATAGAAAAGATCTTAGAGACTTTTCTCTCTATTTTTGACTTAATTAAACTATTATTGATTAATAGAAAAGATGATCAAATAAAACATGATCATAATTTGATTAATGAGCAAATAAATTTAGATGAAAGAATTTGATTATATTATTATTGGAGGAGGTTGTGCAGGATTATCACTTGCATATGAACTCGAAATCAATGAAAAATTAAAAGACAAAACTTTAGCTATTATTGAACCTAGAACAGAATATAAAAAAGATAAAACCTGGTCTTTTTGGAAAGTAACAAATCATAATTTTGATGATTGTGTAAAGAAAAGTTGGGAGAATTTCACAGTAAATATTTCAAAAAACACTAAATATATACAATGTACCAGTTATCCATATCAAAGTGTTGATAGTGGATTGTTTTATGAAAAAATTAATAACAAATTAAAAGAGAATAAAAATATTTCATTCTTTAAAAATATAAGTGAAATTAATTCAAAAAATTCTTTTGTTTTTAATAGTGTTCCATCAATTAAAAAAGATCATCGTAATCTTTGGCAACATTTTTGTGG
This sequence comes from uncultured Pelagibacteraceae bacterium, assembly GCA_902573585.1. Taxonomy (GTDB): domain Bacteria; phylum Pseudomonadota; class Alphaproteobacteria; order Pelagibacterales; family Pelagibacteraceae; genus Pelagibacter. The sequence continues at coordinate 12,093 of CACGKH010000001.1, read as the reverse complement.
TGTAGAAATCGAAACTCAAAATAATTTTTTTGATGATGAAATTTTTAATCTTATGGATTTTGACTGTGACCAAAGAGAAAGTGTTCATTTTTTTTATACACTACCCTATTCAAAAACTTCGGCTTTAATAGAAACTACTTGGTTATCAAAAATGAATGATGGTTCTAAGAAAGATTACGACGCCCAGATAAAAGATTATATTGAAAATCATTTAAATCTAAAAAATTATAAAATAATTTATAAAGAGGAAGGAGCAATACCTCTATTCTACCCATCACACAAAATAGAAAAAAATAAAATAAATATTGGAACTGCTGGAGGTATGACTAGATTAAGTACAGGCTATACTTTTCTAAATATTCAAGAACATAGTAAATATATATGTAAAAATATTGAAAATATTTCTAAAACAAAAAAATTTGAAATAAGTAAAAAATATCAATTCTTAGATGATATATTTTTGAGAGTTCTTGAAAAACATCCTGAAATGATGCCTGATATTTTTTTTAAAATGTTTAAGAGTTCACCAAAGACTGTTATAAAATTTTTGTCCAACAAAAGTAATTTTTTTGAGGATTTGTCTATTATATTTAAAATGCCTAAAATAACTTTTATTAAAGCTTTATTTTATTAGTTATATAGAAAAATGAATAACCAGATTAAAAAAATAAATTTAAAACATTCTTTTATCTTTTTTTTGTTTTGTAATATTTTTTCTTTAATAACGCTAAAAATTACTTCTTTTACAATTTCTCCATTAATTTGTTTATTCTTAATTTTAAGTATTGGTGTTTCTCATGGTTCTCTTGACAATTTAAAAGGAAGAAAACTCTTCCAAATTTTTGGAATTGATAATTTTATTATTTTTTATTTGTCATACATTTTAATATCTCTAATTGTAATAATTCTATGGGTAATTGTACCTTCGATTTCTTTGATAATTTTTTTGATAGTTGCCTCATATCATTTTGGCAAAGAAGACACTCAATTTTTGATAATTAAAAATTCATATTACAATCAATTATTATTTTTTTTAAAAGGTTCGTTGATTATTTTTGCACCAATGTACTTTCATTTTGATGAGACGGTATCTGTATTTAAATTATTACTAGTTGATAATGAGTCTTTTTACAATTTCTTAAATTTATTAGAAACAAATAAAATTTTGTTTTACTGTATTATTCTATCGACCATATCAAGTATTTTATTATTTACCAAAAATTTTGAAATGAAAAAATTCACAATTTTTTTTGATTATTTTTCAATTCTGATAATAAATTATTATTTTTCTCCCTTGATAGCATTTACAGTTTATTTCTGTTTTTTACATTCTATAAGACACAGTATTTCGTTAATGTCAGAATTAAACAAAAATGATATAATTAATGGATTTAAAGTCTTTGCAAAAAAAGCTTTACCTCTAACAATTCTCACTGCTACTATAAGTTTCTTGGGGCTTTTTTTATTAAACAATACTTACAATTTTGATAGCTCAATTCTTAAAATTATATTTATAGGTTTGGCGTCTTTAACCTTTCCACATATATTGCTCGAATATTTAATTGAAAAAAATGAAAAATAAGGAATTAAAAATATTATTATCTGCCCCTAGGGGTTTTTGTGCTGGTGTAGAAAGAGCTATAGAAATTGTTGAAAAATCGATACAGAAATATGGTGCTCCAGTTTATGTTCGTCATGAAATAGTTCATAACAAATTTGTAGTTGATGATCTAAAAAGCAAAGGAGCTATCTTTGTGGAAGAGCTTGAGGAGATAAAAGATAAAACAAGACCAGTAATTTTTTCAGCTCATGGTGTTCCAAAGAAAATACCAGAAGATGCAAAAGATTATAATATGACTTATGTTGATGCTACATGTCCTTTGGTTTCAAAGGTACATAGAGAAGCTGAGAATCTGCATAGAGCGGGTTATCATTTAATTTTAATTGGACATCAAAATCATCCTGAAGTTATTGGTACAATGGGTCAATTACCTAAAGGATCTATTGATCTTATACAAAATGAAGATGAAGCAAAAAAATATAACACTGAGAATAAAAAAATTTCTTATGTAACTCAAACTACATTGTCTGTTGATGATACAAAGGACATAATCAAAATATTAAAAGATAGATTTCCTAATATCAGAGAGCCTGCAAAAGAGGATATTTGTTACGCCACAACTAACAGACAGATGGCAGTTAAAAATATAGCGAAAGAATGTGATTTATTTTTTGTAATTGGTAGTAGAAATTCATCTAACTCTGTCAGATTAGTAGAGGTTGCCAAAAAATCTGGATGTTTAAATTCCCAATTAATCCATTCACAAAGTAAAATTCCGTTCGATTTAATAGAAAATTCAAATACAATTGGTATTTCCTCAGGAGCATCAGCTCCTGAAATCTTGGTTGATAATTTTATAAATGAATTAAAAAATAGATTTACAGTTAGTATAGATGAAGTAGAAATCATCAAAGAAAACGTAGTTTTCAAAGTTCCAAAAAAATTAAATTAAAATGGCTGTTTATACAAAAATAAGTAAAAAAGAAGTTTCGTATATTAATAAGAAATTTGAAGTAGAAAAAATTATTAACTTTAAAGGTATCAAACAAGGTATCGAAAATACAAATTATTTATTAAAATCAAGAAATAAAAAATTTATACTTACAATTTTTGAAAAAAGGGTTTCTCAAAAAGAGATTCCATTTTTTATGAAATTAATGGACCACCTAAACAATCTTAAAATTAATTGCCCAAAACCTCTCAAAAATAAAAGTGGAAATTATCTAATCAGAATAAAAAATAAAACAGCTTGTATAGTTTCTTTTCTAGATGGAAAAGATAAAAAAAAACTGAGTTTAAAAAATTGTTTTAATATAGGAAAAACAGTTGCACAAATACATTTATCATCAAAAAAAATTAAACTTTATAGAAAAAATTCTATGGGTATTAAAAATCTAAATCCATTATTTAACAGCATCAAATTTAAATCAAAAAAATTTACAAATATAGAAAAATTTTTAAAAAATAATTTTAAGGATATAAAAAATAAGTGGCCAAAAGGATTACCTAATGGAATAATTCATGGTGATTTATTTATAGATAATATTTTTTTTAAAAATAACAAATTATCAGGTATAATTGATTTTTACTTTGCTGCTAATGACTACTTTATGTATGAAATTGCCATTTGTGTAAATGCGCTATGTTTTGATAAAAAAAATTCAAAATTTTTAATTAATAAAAATAAAGTAAAGAATTTAATAAAAGGGTACGAAAGTATTAAAAAAATTTCAATTAAAGAAAAAAAATCTTTAAATATTTTATGTCGTGGTGCAGCAATGAGGTATTTTTTAACTAGACTTTACGATTACACAAATACTCCAAAAACGGCATTTATTAAAATCAAAGATCCTAGAGAATATTACCAGAAACTTGTAATACACAATAATTTAAAGTCTTATAAAGATTATTTAAAGTAATGATTAAAATTTATACTGATGGCTCATGTTTAGAAAATCCGGGGAATGGCGGTTGGGCAGCTATTATAAATAATAATGGAAATACTAAAAAAATTAGTGGTAATGAAAAAAATACTACAAATAATAGAATGGAGTTGATGGCTCCTATCAATGCTTTAAAAAATATAAATCCTACAGATGAAATAGAAATTTATACAGATTCCCAATATGTGAAACTTGGAATAACTGAGTGGATAAATACTTGGATTAAAAATAATTGGAAAACTTCAAAGAAAGAGGATGTAAAAAATAAAGATTTATGGCTTGAACTATATAATCTTAATCAATCGTTTAAAATTAAATGGAATTGGGTTAAAGCCCATGCGGGTAATCCTTTGAATGAAGAGGTTGATTTATTAGCTAAAAAAGCTGCTAATTTAGATTAATTTCAAAAAATTTTCAGCTGAAGATATTTCACAAAAGCCAGTATCTTTTTCTTCCTGTAATTTTATTACTTTCATGTTATCTACCAACATTGTGTATCTGTTCGATCTAACACCTAACCCTCTTCCACTTTTATCTACTTCCGCACCTATTGCTTTAGTAAAGTTTAAAAAAGGGTCTCCCATCATAATAATTTTGTCCCCAACATTATTTTCTTTGCCCCAAGCATTCATAACAAATGGATCATTAACCGATAGGCATATAATATGATCAATCCCTTTATCTTTGTATTGTTGATGCATATTAACATAACCTGGTAAATGTTTAGCAGAACAAACCGATGTGTAAGCTCCTGGTAAACCAAAAATTATAGCTTTTTTATTTTTCAACAACTCTTTTATATTTTTTTTAGTTGGTTCACCATTTTCTAGAACAAAAACTTCAGAATTAGGGATGTTGTCGTTTTCTTTTAACTTCATTAAATTCTTTCTTTTATATGATGTTTTATTTTATCAAGGTCATTATCAATAATATCATAATTTTCTTTTTCATTCAAAATAAACAGTAGTTCATCTGGCAATTTAGATTTAATATTAATTGCTTTTTCGATTGCACCCGGGAATTTACAAGGGTGAGCTGTTGCTAATACAATATTGTTACCTTTAAGATTTACTTTATCAAAAGCTCCGTATCCTATTGCACTGTGAGGATCTAAAACTTTATCAAATTTTTTATAAACAGTTTTTATAGTATTTAAAACCTCAATTTCGTCCATCTTTGAAGATAAAAAATCAACGTTTATTTTATCTAAGCTTTCTTTTTTAATTTCATATTTTCCATTTTCTTTAATGCCTTTCATCACCTCGATTGTTTTTTTGTCATTATGATTATTTAAATCGAAAATAAGTCTTTCAAAATTACTAGCAATTTGAATATCCATACTTGGTGAAATTGTCTCTAAGACATTTTCTACATTGTATGCACCATTTGAAATTGCTCTATGCAAAATATCATTTTGATTTGTTGCCACAACAAACTTATTTATTGGAAGGCCAATTTTTTTTGCGAGATAACCTGCATATACATCACCAAAGTTTCCTGTTGGAACTGAAAAATTTATGGGCTCATTATTATCTTCAATTAAAAAATAACTATAAAAATAATAAACACTTTGAGCAATAATTCTTGCCCAATTAATTGAATTAACACCAGACATCTTTATTTCTTTTGCAAAGGTTTTGTCTGTAAACATCGCCTTAACTAAATTTTGACAATCATCAAAGCTTCCTTCTACAGCAATATTAAAAACGTTCTTTTCTTTACCAGTTGTCATTAACTTTCTTTGAACTGGTGAAATACGGTTATTAGGGTGAAGAACAAAAATATTTACATTATCTTTACCTTTAATTGCGTCAATTGCTGCAGCTCCTGTATCCCCTGAGGTAGCAACAACTATGTTTATTTTTTCATTTTCGCTATTCAAATAATATTCATAAAAATTTCCTAAAAGTTGCATAGCAACATCCTTAAAAGCTAATGTAGGTCCGTGAAACAATTCAAGAACTGATCGATCACCAATTTTAACTAAATCAACTACATTTTTTTTTCTAAAAACTGAGTAGGATTTTTCAATGATTTTACTCAAATCATTTTCACTCATAAAATCACCAATGAAAGGATGGATAATTTTTTTAGCTAATTCCTTGTATTCAAGATTTTTAAATTCTAGTAAATTTTTTTGACTGTATTTATTAAGTGATTTAGGAACAAACAACCCTCCATCATCTGCCAAGCCTTTAATAAAAACGTCCTCGAATTTAAATATTTTTGAACTATTTCTTGTGCTTACGTAATTCATTTAATAATTTTTTTTTCTAAAATATAAATATAGCAAAAGAATTGAAATCGCTAATGAAAACCAAGTAATCGCATATTTTTTATGATTATTAGAAATATTAGCAGTAATTTTTTTTGGTTTAGGAAATTGATAATTTCCATCTAAATAAATTATATATTTAGAGAATTCTTTACCAGTAAACTTTGAAATATCTTCTCTATTTAAACTAAACCAATAATTTTCTTTAACATCATTATCAGGTTTAAAAATATTTTTTCTTCCTTGTAATTTTAAAGTACCTATAATGTTATTTTCATCAAAAATGTTAATTTCTTTGGAGTTTTTTTTTTCAAATGGTATCCATCCTCGATTAATTAAATAATTTTCATTATCAACTAAAATTGGATTAATAACTTCAAACCCTGGGGTTCCATTATCATTTAAATTATAAAGATATATTTGTTTATCAAAATCAACGGAACCTGATGTTTTAATTTTTAAATAATTTTTTACATTAGACTTATCTAATTCGACAGGCAAATTTTTCAAAGAGTCTTCTATTTCTATAATTAGATTATTTTTCCAATTTAAACGAATTAATTGCCATGAGCCCAAGGCTATAAAAACCAAAATAAAAAAAATTGTAAATACTGAAAATAAAAACTTATGTTTCAAGAGTTAGAAATTAACTCCCCCAAATATAAATTGCAGCAAATAAAAACAACCAAACTACATCAACAAAATGCCAATACCACGCTGCAGCCTCAAAACCAAAATGATGATCTTTATTAAAATGTCCTCTTTTACCCCTAAACAAACATACAGCTAAAAATATAGTTCCCACAAGTACATGGAAGCCGTGAAATCCTGTTGCCATATAAAAGACTGATCCATAAATATGATCCGAAAAAGAGAATGATGCATGCTGATACTCATATATTTGTAAAAGAGTAAAACAAAAACCCAAAATAACAGTCAACCACAAACCCTGGATAAAGCTTTTTCTATCATCTTCTAGAAGAGCATGATGAGACCATGTAACTGTTGTTCCTGATAATAACAAAATTAATGTATTGATTAATGGAATATCCCATGGATCAAATGTTTCAATATCCTTTGGCGGCCACACGTTTCCAACAAACTCATTTGGAAATAAACTTACATCAAAATATGCCCAAAACCATGCTACAAAAAACATTACTTCTGAAGCAATAAATAATGTCATACCATAACGATGATGTATTTGCACAACTGGAGTATGATGTCCTTGATGTTCGGCCTCAATCACAACATCTCTGAACCACATGTAAGCTCCATAAATTAACAAAGCAAACCCAAGATACATTCCCCATGACACATCAGTGTGTAGATAATAAACTGATCCTAAAGCTAAAACTAAACATGAAAAGGATACATAAATAGGCCACGGACTGGGGTCTACTAAGTGATAATCATGTTTTTTTTCAGCTGACATTTTTTGGATTATGATTGTTTATAATAATCTGTCGAGAAAAAAGTATATGACATAGTCACATCCTCTAAGTTTTTCACAGATGGGTCATTGACCATTTCAGGATCTAAATAAAAAGTCATTACATAAGTAGCTTTTTCTCCAGCCTTTAATTCCTGTTTTTCAAAGCAAAAACATCCCAATTTACTATAATATTTTCCAAAACTTGCAGGAGAAACATTAAAACTTGCAACTCCAGCTGTAGGTTCATTGCCATAATTTAATACTTCAAACTCTATTTTATTAACCTGACCTACTTTTACATCCATTACATTAGTTTTTGCTTTAAAATCCCAAGGTAAATTGTTCACATTAGTATCAAATCTCACGCTTACCACTTTATTTAAAACTATTTTTGGAGCATTATTTGAAATTTGAGTAGTTCCACCAAAACCAGTTACCCTACAAAATAAATCATACAAGGGCACGGCCGCATAAGACAAACCCAACATTAAAACAAAGATTCCTGATAATATTAAAGGAGTGAGTTTCTTTTTTTGCATCATATTGATCTGTCAAATACTCCTGTATTGTAAAGTGTAAAAAAGAAAAGAAAGATCATAAAAGCAATTATCGCTAAAGCAGTTAATATATTTTTTTTCTTAGTTTTTTTGTCAGGTGTTATCATAAAATCTTATCTATCAGAAAAAGTACAAAAACCAAAAATAAATATAAAATAGAATATCCAAATATTGATTTAGCTTTTTTTGGGTCAAATTTATTTTTCTTAAAATTATAAAGCTCATAACATAAAAAATTGTAATAAAGAGTTAATATCAATGCGGGTATTAAAAAAGTCAAACCTACAAAATTTATCCAGAAGGGAAAAATAATAACTGGTAACATTAACAATGAATAAACAAATATATTTGTCTTAGTGCTCTCAACTCCGTTAGTCAGTGGTAACATCGGTATATTTGCTTTTTTATAATCATCTGATTTGTACAAGCTCAAAGCCCAAAAATGTGAAGGCGTCCAAAAAAATATAATTAAAAAAAACGCTAAAGGTTCGATTGATAAAGAGCCAGTAGCTATAGTCCATCCAATAACTGGAGGGAAAGCTCCGGCAGCTCCACCAATAACTATATTTTGTGGTGTTCTTCTTTTTAACCAGATTGTATAAACAAAAACATAAAATAGAATTGTTAAAAGTAAAATAGCTGCTGAAATTCTATTAGTAAAATAATCTAATGCTAATACTGAGATAATTGATAATGTAACACCAAAAATAAGAGCTTGATTTCTATTTACCTTACCGGTTGGTATAGGTCTTAAACAAGTTCTTGTCATTAAGGCATCAAGGTCAGACTCGTACCACATATTCAATGCTCCGGCTGCACCAGCGCCTAAAGAAACTAATAAAATTCCTACAATAGCATCTTTTGTAGAAACCAAATTTGGCGCTGTCAACAACCCAACAGCACAGGTAAAAATTACTAACGACATTACCCTTGGTTTCATTAGCTTAAACAATTCAGAAAAATTAAATAGATCTTCCTGACTTAAGCTTCTTTTTTTTAGCCTTAAATTACTCATCAGTTTTTTTTGCTCTTTTATTAGCTATGAGATTTTTGTGTTTCTTGATCATCCTCAAATTTTGGCAATTCTTCAAAAGTATGGAAGTTTGGTGGAGATGGCACTGTCCATTCTAATGTCGTAGCTCCTACTCCCCATGGATTTTGAGCAGCTGCTTTTTTCTTTGCAAAAGAGTAAATAAGATTTACGAAGAATACTGCTAATCCAGCAACAGCAACATACGATCCAATTGAAGAAATATAATTCCATCCTGCAAATGCATCAGGGTAATCAGCATATCTTCTTGGCATTCCTGCTAATCCTAAGAAATGTTGTGGAAAGAAAATTAAGTTAACACCAATAAAAGTTAACCAAAAGTGCAGTTGTCCTAGCCATTCTGAATATTCATATCCAGACATTTTTGAGAACCAATAGTAGAATCCAGCAAAAATTGCAAAAACGGCACCTAATGATAAAACATAATGAAAGTGCGCAACAACATAGTATGTATCATGCATAGCAGTATCTACTCCTGCGTTTGCTAGTACTACTCCCGTTACACCACCAACTGTAAACATAAAAATAAATCCTAGAGCCCACACCATAGGTGTTTTAAAAGATATTGATCCACCCCACATAGTGGCAATCCATGAAAAAATTTTTATTCCTGTTGGTACGGCAATAATCATCGTGGCAGCTAGGAAATAAGCCTTAGTATCTGTACTCAAACCTACTGTGTACATATGGTGTGCCCATACAACGAACCCTACAATTCCTATCGCAACCATTGCATAGGCCATTCCCAAATAACCAAAAACTGGTTTTCTTGAAAATGTTGAAACTATATGACTGATCATTCCAAAACCAGGAAGAATTAAAATATAAACTTCCGGATGACCAAAAAACCAAAACAAATGTTGGAATAAAACAGGATCTCCCCCTGTCTGAGCCTCAAAGAATGCAGTTCCAAAATTTCTATCTGTTAACAACATCGTTATTGCACCAGCAAGCACAGGTAAAGATAATAATAATAAAAACGCTGTCACTAAAATCGACCAAGCAAATAAAGGCATTTTATGTAATGTCATTCCAGGTGTTCTCATATTTAAAATTGTAGTGATGAAATTCACTGCACCTAAAATTGATGAAGCTCCTGCTAAGTGTAAACTTAAAATTGCTAAATCCATTGCAGGACCCGGCTGACCAGCTTTAGAAGATAAAGGAGGGTAAATAGTCCATCCACCCCCAACTCCTGTTTGACCTGGAGGGCCGTCAACAAAGATTGATAAAATTAATAATGTTAATGAAACTGGTAATAACCAGAAAGAAATATTATTCATTCTTGGAAATGCCATATCAGGTGCACCAATCATAATTGGTACAAACCAATTACCAAAGCCACCTATCATTGCTGGCATCACCATAAAGAAGATCATAATCAAACCATGACCTGTTACTAACACATTATATAAATGATAATTTCCACCTAAGATACCATCACCTGGATGCATTAATTCCATTCTCATTAAAACTGAAAATGCTGTTCCTATTACCCCTGCAACAATTGCAAAGATTAAATACATTGTACCTATATCTTTGTGGTTAGTTGAATATGCCCAACGTTTCCAACCTGTTGGTGTATGATGATCGTCGTGTGATGCTGTTTGTGTATACATATTTATTTACTCGCTAGTTTTAATTTATCATTTTCAATTTCTTCATTTGCAAATTTTACTCGTGCCTCTGATAACCATTCTTGATAATCTTCATCACTTACAACTTTAACTGTAATTGGCATAAAGGCATGTTTAATTCCACAAAGTTCTGAGCACTGACCATAGTATGTTCCTTCTTTTTCTGCCTTGAACCATGTTTCATTAATTCTTCCTGGAACCGCATCTCTTTTTACTCCAAAAGATGGAAGAGCCCATGCATGCAATACATCATTAGCTGTAATTAAAACTTTTATAACTTTGCCAACTGGAACTACCACTTCATTATCTACTGCTAACAATCTTGGTTGATCAGCTCTTAGATCTTTTTCTTCAACCATATAAGAGTCAAAAATAATGTTTTCATCAGGATATTCGTACCCCCAGTACCACTGATATCCAATTGCTTTAATAGTCAAATCAGCTTTTGGAATTGTGTCCTGTTTGTATAAAATTTTGAATGAAGGAACTGCCATTACTATTAAAATCAAACACGGAATTAAAGTCCATAAAATTTCAACAGTTACATTGTGTGTTCTTTTAGATGGATTTGGATTTGCAGAAGCTCTAAATCTTACACATGCATAAAGCATTAAAAATAAAACGAAAACACTTATTGCAATTATGATTGGAAGTAAAAGATTATTATGAAAATTAACAATATCTCTCATTCCATCTGATGCAGGACTTTGAAACCCTAACTGCCAATCTTTTGGTTGGTCAGCTAGTGTTGCCTGAGCTATAAAAATACTGGAAAATATAAATAAAATTTTTTTCATTTTTAATAGCTATATAAAGCTCTTTTACTAAAATTACACTTTAGTTTTCGCGACAATTTATCAATTAATCACATAATTTACGATCGAAATTGCTGATATCACCGCTGTTTCTGATCTTAAAATATTCTCGTTAATTTTAATGGGCTGAACGCCTTTAAAACCAAGAATCTTTTCTCTTTCTGCCTCTGAAAAATCACCCTCTGGACCTATAATAATACAAACTGGTTTGTCTGTGAGTTTTGATTTATCAATTTTATTATTGTTTGAATTTAAATCTGTAAAAATTAAATTTATTGAATTATTTTTTAAAAAGTTATTTAAGTTTTGAGACTCTTCAATTGCTGGTACATTAATACGATTTGATTGTTCACTTGCTTCAATAACTATTTTTTCTAATCGTTCCTTATTAATTTTTCTAACAATCGTCCGTTCAAAAATAATTGGTAAAAATTTTGTCACCCCAAGCTCCGTTGCTTTTTGAATCATAAAATTTTGATAATTTGATTTAATAGGAGAAAAAGCCAACCATAGTTCTTTTGTATTTTCTTTCTGTCTTAATTGTTTAATTATTTTAAACTCAACAACATTTTTTGATATTCCCAAAATTTTTGCCTCCCACTCTCCATTTTTATTAAATAAAGAAAAAACTTCATTTTCTTTAACTCTCATTACTTTAACTAAATAATGAGATTGAGACTTATCTAATTTATTAATCATGTCAGCTGATAATGAATTTAAAAAAAATAATCTTATATTGCTCATTTGTGTTAAGTTAGTTTATGAAAAATATTAAAGCAATAATTTTTGATGCTTATGGCACGCTATTTGATGTCAATT